>QUBZ01000188.1 GCA_014338005.1 Chloroflexota bacterium
GCTGGCCGGCGTCGTGCAGGTATTGGGCTTACAGTACCGCCTGCAAACCGACGGCTCGCCGACCGGCTTCACCGCCAACGCCGGCTTTAACGGCATCGTAGCCGCGCTGTTCGGCGGGCTTAACCCCATCGGCGCGATTCCGGCATCGGTCTTTTTCGGCGGCCTGTTGGTAGGGGCGCAAAAAATGCAGCGCGATCTGGCCGTCCCGGCGGCATTAATTACGGCCATCAACGGCTTGATCGTGGTGTTTGTGGTCAGCAGCCAGTATTTTATGCGCCGCCGCGCCCGCCGCCGGGTTATGGCTTCAGCCCCTCCCGCCGAAACGCCGCCCGCCGCAGCTCCGGCCCCGGCATTGGAGCAAAAGATATGATCGAACAAATCCTCACCGCCAGCGTTTTCGCCTCGATGATTCGCCTTGCGACACCCTACATCTTCGCCGGAATCGGCGAAACATTCGGCCAGCGCAGTGGGGTATTAAACCTGGGCGTGGACGGCATCATGCTGATGGGCGCGTTTTTCAGCTTTTACACCGTTTATGCCACCGGCAGCCTGGTTTTAGGTTTGCTGGCCGCGCTGCTGATCGGCCTGCTGCTGGGGCTGACGACCGCCTTCATCAGCGTGACACTTAAAGCGGAACAGGGCATCAGCGGCATCGGCATGTATCTTTTCGGACTGGGCATGAGCGAACTGCTGTTCCAGAAGCTCATCGGCACGCCCAAGTCGGTTTCCGGCTTCCCGCGCCTTTACATCCCGGTGTTATCCGATATTCAATTCCTGGGTATAGGGGAAATCTTTTTTAACCACAACCTGCTGGTCTACCTGGCGTTTTTCCTCGTGCCGGTGTCGGCTTTTGTCCTCAACCGCACCACCTTCGGACTGATGATTCGCGCCGTCGGCCAGAATCCCGAAGCCGCCGACGCGATGGGCATAAACGTAGCGCGCGTGCGTTATATGACGGTCACGCTCGGCGGTTTGTTCTCCGGGCTGGCGGGCGCGTCGCTTTCGATTGCGCTGCTCAACGTCTTTCAACAAAACCTCACATCCGGGTTGGGGTTCATCGCGGTGGCGCTGGTTTACTTCGGGCGCTGGAAACCGTTCGGCGTGCTGGCCGGCGCGCTGCTGTTCAGCTTCGTGAACGCCTTGCAGCTTCAGGTCAGCGCCATCGGGCTGGACATCCCTTCGGAATTTGCAGTCATGGCGCCTTACGTCATCACCATCATTGCTTTGGTATTCGCCTCCAAACAAACGGAGAAGCCAACAGCTTTGACCAAGCCGTTTGAGCGGGGAGAATAGATAGAGTCTAACGGGTTGTTAATTAAGGAGCGCACCATCATGAAAAATCGGTTTGTCCTAATCCTCGTTGTCGTGCTGGCATTGGTCGGAACGCTGCCGGTGGTTGGGGCGCAGGACGGCCCCTTCCGGGTTGCGGCGGTTGCGCCCAGCGCCACTAATGACCTCGCTTTTAGCCAGAGCATGTACGACGCCCTGCTGGCAATCCAGGAAGAAATGGGCGCAGACAACTTCGAGTTCGTTTTCCAGGAAGGCACGTTCGTCGTAGACGATGCGGCGGTGGCAATCGGCGAGTGGGCCGCCTCTGGTGAATATGACCTCATCATCGCGCACGGCTCTCAGTACGGCTCGGTGGTGGAAGAAATCGCCCCCCGCTTCCCTGAAATTTCGTTCGCCTGGGGTACGGATGTAAACACCTTCGGCCTGGATAACGTCTATGCCTATACCCCGGCGGCTGATGAAGGCGGCTTCATCAACGGCGTGATGGCCGGTCTGATGACCGAAAGCGGCGTTATCGGCGTCATCGGCCCGATTGAAGTCGGCGACGCTAAACTATATGTGGACGGCTTCAAAGAAGGCGTAGCCGCTTCCAACCCCGACGCGCAGGTGCTTGTCACCTACATCCAGTCGTTCAGCGACGTGCCGCTGGCGACCGAAGCGGCTAACGCCCACATCGCCAACGGCGCGGACATCCTGACCGGCACCGCGCAAATGGTGGTCGGCCCGATTGCGGTGGCGAAGGAAAACGGCGCCAGGTGGTTCGGCACACAGTCCAGCCAGGCGGAACTGGCCGGCGAAGCGGGTGTGATGTTCCAGGTATATCACTGGGAAGTCGTCCTGCGCGATATAATCGCCAATATTAAGGATGGGAAGATGGGCGGCGAATCCTACGTGCTGACGCTGCAAAACGGCGGCCTGGTGATGGAAAGCGCCAAGTAACATCGGTTTATTTTTCAAGGGCGGGGCAGCGCCTCGCCCCATGTTTTTTCAGGGCGGCCTGCGGCTGCCACAGCGCATGAGCGGTTAAACATGAACAACAGACGCATCCAACACCTGCAAATGCAGGGCATCGTCAAACGTTTTCCGGGCGTGCTGGCCGTCAACCACGTGGATTTTGACGTGCGCGCCGGGGAAATCCACGCCCTGTTGGGCGAAAACGGCGCCGGCAAAAGCACGCTGATGAAAATGCTCTACGGCCTGTACCACCCGGACGAAGGCCGCATTTTGATTGACGGGGACGAAGCTAAAATTCGTTCGCCCCACGACGCCATCCAGCAGGGCATTGGCATGATACACCAGCATTTTATGCTCGTGCCGTCGCTCACGGTGGCCGAAAATATCGCCCTGGGCATGAAGTCCTCACGCGGGCTGGTGCTGGATTTGGATGTGGTGTCGAAGCGCGTGCGCCGGCTTTCCGAACAGTACAATCTCAAGGTCAATCCCGACGTGCCGATCTGGCAGCTTGCCGTCGGCGAGCAGCAGCGGGTGGAGATTCTGCGGGCGCTGTATAAAGGCGCGGCGCTGCTGATTCTGGACGAGCCAACGGCGGTGCTGACGCCGCAGGAAGTAGACGATCTGTTCCGCATCCTGCGAAAAATGACAGAAGAAGGCCACGCCCTCATTTTCATCTCGCACAAACTGCACGAAGTCCTCGCCATCAGCAGCCGCATCACCGTCCTGCGGGACGGCCAGCGCGTAGATACCATTCCTACCGAACAGGCGACCAAGTTAAAGCTGGCGCAGATGATGGTTGGCCGCCCGGTGGTGCTGGAATACGAACGCCACCCCTGTCAGCCTGGCGATGAGCGGCTGTCGCTTTCCGGCGTCAGCGCCATCAGCGACCGGGGCGACCTGGGGCTGAAAGAAGTATCTTTGGCCGTATACGGCGGTGAAATCGTCGGCGTGGCCGGGGTTTCCGGCAACGGCCAGCGCGAACTGGCGCAGGTGATCGCCGGGCTGCGGCCTGTCACCGGCGGCACGATTCACGTCGGCGGCCTTAACGTTACCGGCAAACCGCCCGCCGCCATGAACGTCCTGGGCGTGTCCTACATCCCTGAAGAACGGATGGAAGACGGAGTCATCAAAGAATTCACCGTTTCGGAAAATCTCGTCTTGCAGGATCATGGTCGCAAACCCTACACACGGGGCGGCATTTTTTTGAACTTCCACGTCATCGCTAAAACCTGCAAAGAAGCCATCCGCGCCTACGAGATCAAAACGCCCGGCGCGGATACGCCCGTTAAAAGCCTGTCCGGCGGTAATATTCAAAAGCTCGTCCTGGCGCGGGAGCTGTCCCGCCGCCCGAAGGTACTGATCGCAGCGCAGCCGACGCGCGGCGTGGACATCGGCGCGACCGAATACATCCATCGCCGCCTGCTGGAGGAGCGCAGCAAAGGCACGGCCATCCTCTTGATTTCCGAAGATTTAGACGAAATTATGGCTTTATCCGACCGCATTCTGGTGATGTACGAAGGCCGCATCGTAGGCGAAGTTCCCGGCGGCAAGGTGGACGTGCGCCGCCTGGGCGCGATGATGGCCGGGGCAACACTTGATTCGGTGGAGGAAAAAGCATAGTAGAATAGAGTAAGCAGGGGGAGAGTCTAAGACCCTCCCCTACCCCAAAACCGCACAGCCACAGGTCGTCGGGTTTTTCCGGCGGCGTGGGGAGCAAGTCCCCTCGAAAAGTGCCTTGTGGTTTACCTGCCGGCAGGTTATCGGTAGGGGCGGGTTTAAAAACCCATCCCTACAACACACGAGGTAAACCATATCATGAAACTCTGGGAGCATTACCACACCCCGACGACCGTTGATGACGCCCTGGCACTGCTGGCGCAGTACGCCGGGCAGGCGCGCGTGATCGCCGGCGGCACGGATTTGCTGGTGGACGCCCGCGCCGAAGGCGGGTTTCACCCTTATCCGGCGCTGGTGGACAT
>QUBZ01000189.1 GCA_014338005.1 Chloroflexota bacterium
CCTAATGTCTCGGAGGCCGTCGCTGAACAACGCAGACCCAACAATGCTGCGACGGTCGCGCCAGGGACAAGCCAGCAGCTTTAGCCGCTGGTCGTTGACCAATAATTACCCGGCGTGCGACCTGCACATCAGCGGCGAAGTCACCTTCGGCCAGTATGCCCGGTTCAGCGCCGCCCTGGTCAGCATCTACGGGCTGGCCGGTAAAGACCTGGTGTTAAAAATCGGCCAGTACTGCGCCCGCCGCGCCCTCGATTACCAGCGCACTGTTTATAATATGGCGGCAGTGGATGCCACCAAAGGCCTGTCCGACGATACGCGCGTGAAACTGGGGCTGTCGGCCATCGTGGCCGGCCTGCACACGTTGTTGAGCCGCCGGGGGCAGGAATTCCTGATGCGGGTTGAAGACCGGGGCCAAAACTGGGCGGTCATCGCCGATACGTGCAGCCTGTGTCCGGGGCTGCGCGCCGACGGCTGCATCGGCTGGCCGCTTGAAGGGATGCTGGAAGAAACCGCCCGGCAGACGTTGGGCGCGTTTTTTGATGTGGTCGAGGTGGAGTGCCGCGCCAAAGGCGACCCCGCCGATGTCTGGGAAGTCCGCAAATCGCCGGAAGGATAACCCTATGTTCTCTGCTGCTTTCCCAGTTAGCTACCGACGGCAGGATGCCGAATACATTTATGCGCTGCTTGCGGCGGGCAACTCTTGTTCGCTGGTAGGGTTGGGCGGCGTGGGTAAATCCAGTTTTCTGCGCTTTCTGACTCAACCGGATGTTAAGCATTATTATCTTGGCAGTCAGGACTCCGATTATAATCTTTTCGTTATAGTCAACCCGCGCGATCTGGTCAACCCGCCCGCAGCGATACATGCGGAGGTCGGCGACGCCTGGCACGGCTACGAAATTATTCTGTCCCGGCTGCTCCGCATGTTACAAGGATTGGATGAGAACCGGCTGCCCGGCGTCGAAAAGGTCGTACAAGCCGTCTATCACAGCTATCAGTCGCTTTTCGACCGGCAGTCGCTTTTGAGTGTGGTAGGCGTCCGGCTGCTGGAAACCGCAGTTTTTCAGGTCATGACGCTTGACTCGCGTCTGCGAGTAGTGTTTGTGCTGGATGATTTTGAAGGCTTCCTCACTATTCCGGCACATTTTTTCCAATCGCTGCGGGGTTTGCGCGACCAGTTTGCGCGCCGGATTATGTTTATCACTGCCAGCAGCCAGCCGCTTGATGAACTGGTTGTGAAGTGGATGACCGACTTCAAAGACAAAGAGATGATGGAATCCTTCGTTGAGCTTTTTTATGGCTTCACCCGGTATCTCGGTAATCTGGACGCAGCCAGCGTGGAGACGCTTTTGAACCGCGAGGAACAACGCTGGAGGTTCAAGCTCGATCCCCAAACACGGGCGCGGCTGCACGAGGTCACCGGGGGACATGCCGGGCTGCTGCGGCGGGCCTTCCTGCCCTCGATGCGCGCACCTTTGAACCTCTCGATTGAAGCGTTTATAGAGTACATGCTCCAGGAACATGGCATCCTAATCGAGTGCCATACCATCCTGGACAACCTGGCATTGGCCGAGCAGATGGCTTTGCGTCAGTTGGCGGAGGGCCAGGCACTTGAACCCGGCACACATGGATTAACGGATAAAGTGACAGTTCTGCGTCAAATCCCGCTGCTGCTGGCCTACATTCGCAAACAGGCCGTCTTTGCCGAGCAAGATACGCAGATCGAAATAGCTCAATCGCCTACCGCCCAGCCGCCTCGCTCAAAACCGCGCAGCCCGAAAGTGTTCATCAGCTACCGCCGGAGCGGCAGCGCCATGTTGGCGACGCTGCTGGCGAAAGAATTGGAACGTTATCAGATTGAGGTTTTTGTAGATGTACGCCGCGTCGAGCAGGCCGGGCCGTTCGCCGATCGTTTGTTTAAGGCTATCCAGGACTGCGATGTGTTTATCTGTCTGCTGTCTGACGAAACCCTGACATCCCCTTATGTTTGCCAGGAAATCGAACACGCTTATACAACCGGCAAACCCATGATTCCGGTCTTTCAGGAAAGTTATTTTAGCGATCCTTATGTTGGCTCGGATGACGCGATTACCAGACTGCTCGACAGCGACGGGGTTCATATCATGGATGTTCGAAATGTATTTATTGAAGCTACTATTGATCTGCTGGTGAAGATGATTCAAAACACCTTCAAAAAACTGCCGAACGCCTGATGACCATGATACCCAGCGTCCGCCAGCTGCGTCTTTTCGTTCTGGGGCTGTGTGCCGCCCTGGTTTTCATTTTTCTGGACGGTTCAATGATGACAGCGCAGTCGCCCGAACCGCTGCTGATCGCCATCGGCGGCGGCTACACCGACACGTATGACGGCTTCCTGGCGGCGGTGTTCGCGCGCGCCGACGGGGATACAATCAATATCGCCGTGCTGCCGCCGGCCTATTCATCCAGCGCCGAACGCATCGGCGACGACGAACGCGGCCTGAATATGCAGGACGCCGAACACCGCCGCGCCCAGCTTGAGGACGCCTGCAAGCGCCTCGTCCCGGCGGGGCGTGTCTGCCGTGTGCGGCTGTCGCCGGTGTTCACCCGCGCCGATGCCGAAAATCCGGCCAACCTGGCTTTTTTTGACGCGGCACTGGACGGCGTGTTTGTGCTGGGCGGCGACCAGAGCATCGCCATGCAGGTTTTGATGGATACGCCGCTGGAAACGGCGCTGGCGGCGGCTTACGCGCGCGGCGCGGTGATCGCCGGCACGAGCGCCGGGCTGGCCGTGCAGTCGCGGGCGATGATCGCCGGCTACGCGGGCGACGAAAACGGCCCGGCCAATGCGCTTAATGAAGGCGCGGCGCTGCTGTGGAACGACTCGACCCGGCACGGGCTGTCGTTCGGCGTGACGCGCGCCATCCTGGAGCAGCACTTCTGGGAACGGGCGCGCGCCGGGCGGCTGCTGAACGCGCTGGCGCAGCCGGGCGCGCCGCATGTGGGTCTTGGCGTGGACGGTTATACGGCGGTGCAGGTGCGCGGCGGCACGCGGCTTGAGGGCATGTTCGGCCTGTACACCGCCGCCGTTTTCGACGCCGAAACCTTCGGCGCGGCGGAAAAGGCCGCTTACCCCGGCGGCCTGCTGGACATGCGAAACGTGCTGTTCCACATGCTTGCGCCGGGCGATTTTTCCTACGATCTGGAAACGCGGCGGTTTTCCCTGGCCGCGCCGCCGGAGCGCGCCGAACGGGATTTCTCGGCATTGGCGCTGCCGGACGGGGCCGGCCCGCTGCTGCTGACCAGCGGCCTGCCGGCGCTGCCGCTCGACCATCCCGCCTGGGCGCGGCTGCTGGAATGGGCCGGCGGCGGCAAAATCCTGGCGATCGTCCTCGCGCCGCCGGATGACGGCCTGGGCGAACGCATCAGCGCCCAACTGGGTGAAGCTATCAGCGCGGATTTCGTTTTCCCGCTGGCCGACCCGGAAGCCTTCGCTAACCTTGACCTGAGTCCTTACGCGGCGCTGCTGATGGCCGGCGCGGACGCCAGCCTGATCGAAGTTTCGACCCTAGCGCGGATAAACGAAACCTGGCGCGCCGGCAAACCGCTGGCGCTGGATGATGCCGCCGCTGCCGTCGCGGGCGCTTTTTACGCCGCGCACCCGCCCACGCCCCATGAAGCCGCCGAACATGAGGCCGCCACACAGGGGAGTTTGATCGAAGGCGGCACGACGGTTCGCCCCGGATTGGGGCTGCTGGAGGCCACCTTCACGCCGCGCCTGATGGCCGACAACCGCTGGGGGCGGTTGGTCGCGCTGGCCTATGCCCATCCTGACCGGCTGGCGTTCGGCCTCAACGACGGTGCGGCGCTGGAAATCACCGCCGGTGGCGCGCGCGTGACCGGCACAAACGGCCTGATCGCGCTGGATTTGCGCGGCGCGGCGCTGGCGACGGGGACAAACGGCGGTTTTGTGATCGCCAACGGGTGGCTGGATGTATTCGCGCCGGGGACTCTCGTGCAGGATGCGTGACCGGAAAGTGTTATCGAAAAAACGCCGTAAAACTCCAACCTTCGCACTTTGGGGAGATAAGGCGCACTGGCATGAGGCAGTGTTTTCGTGCATACTATTTGTATAGTGAGAGCCAGAAAAACGTATGAGCCAGGTCGTTGAAGTCCGCCGAACCTACAAATACCGCCTGTATCGCTCGAAGCGCG
>QUBZ01000190.1 GCA_014338005.1 Chloroflexota bacterium
CCATGCCCTGGATCGGTTCAACCATGAACAGACGCCTCTGTTCGGCCCTTTGCTTCCACACCCCCTGCTGCACCCACCCCGTGTCCCTGCCGCCCAGGTCCATCGACCTCAGGTAGATCTTGCGCTCCGCCTCCCACTTGAACGTCAGGTCGAAGTCCACCTCCAGCCGCGCACCCTCCCCGCGCACCGCCGAAGCCGCCGTGCCCAAGAGGCAGTGCGATCCCTGCAATTCCGTCGATTCCACCCCTGGCGCCACCGGTCCCATGAAGTACCCCCTCACGTCCGAGTACAGCCAGAACCGCTCCCCCTGCACGTCGTAGTGCACCAGACAATACGGCTCCCATCCCCCATCCAGACTCTCCGCCAGCAACATCTGGACCCACTGCAGGTGACGATGCCCCGCCGGACTCTGGTACGCCGCCCGGAACGTCTGCCGGACTCCCTCGCCCGATGCCGGCGTCACGCCCATTACGACAGCCGTCATGGCCGCGCTGCTGCTGGTCACGGTCATGTTGCTGCGGGCGACCGGCCAGCCGGAAAGCTGGCTGCTGCCGGTCGTGGCGCTGGTCGGGCTGGCGGTGGCCGGCTATCTGGCGCACGTGGAAACGACGGCCAGCGAAGCGGTCTGCGGCGTGGTGGGGGACTGCAACACCGTCCAGCAAAGCCCATACGCGCGCATCTTCGGCATCCCCATCGGGCTGATCGGCGTGGCCGGTTACGTGGCGATTTTGCTGGTCTGGTTTTACGGCCAGGTCGGCAGCCGGCGGTTGGCCGACGCTGCGCTGCTGCTGATGGCGCTGTTCGGCGTGGTTTTTTCGATTTACCTCACGTTTTTGGAGCCGTTCGTCATCGGCGCGACCTGCCTGTGGTGTCTGACTTCCGCCGCGTTAATGGCGCTCATCCTCTGGCTGGCCGCCCCGGCGGGCTGGCGCGCCCTGGCAGACCTGGCCGCCAGGCCGGAAGAACGCCGCCGCACCCCGGCCTGAACTCGCTTTTTCGATGCCGCGCCGTCTTCTGACCCTCCCTCCCAGAAGGCTGCGCGGTATTTTTTTGCGCCGCGCCCGCGCCTGTAGTACCCTTCACCCAAAACAAGTTTCGAGTGCTGTGTTTTTATGTCCACCGATACCATCCCCGTCCGGCCAGACGAACGTTTTGATGAAACGCGCCTGGCCGACTACCTGCGCGGCCAGCTCCCGGACAGCCAGAACCCGCTGGCCGTCCGGCAGTTCGGCGGCGGCGCGGCCAACCTCACCTATCTGCTGGATTACGGAACACACCAGTATGTGCTGCGCCGTCCTCCGCTGGGGCCGGTCGCGCCCGGTTCGCACGATATGAACCGCGAATACCGGGTGCTGTCGGTGCTGCACCGGGCTTTTCCGCTCGCGCCGCGCGCGTTTTTGTTCTGCGACGATGTTTCGGTGATCGGCGCGCCGTTTTTTATCATGGAGCGGCGGTCGGGCGTGGTGGTGCGGAAGGTCATCCCGGATGAGTTCGCCGCCCTGCCGGACGCGCCGCGCCGCATGAGCGAAGCCCTAATAGACGCGCTGGCGGCCTTCCACGCCGTAGACTACGCGGCGCTCGGCCTGGACGACCTGGGCAAACCTGCCGGTTTCATCGCGCGGCAGGTGGATGGCTGGTTCAAACGCTGGCAGAACGCCAAAACCGCAGACCTGCCGGAGATGGACGCCGTTTACGACTGGCTGAAAAACAACCTGCCGCCGGAAGGCGCGCCGACGCTGGTGCATAACGATTATAAGCTGGATAATGTCATGCTGGCGGCGGACGACCCCGGACGGCTGGTGGCCGTGTTCGATTGGGACATGTGTACGCTGGGCGACCCGCTGGCCGACCTGGGCGCGCTGCTCACCTATTGGTCGCAGCCGGACGACCCGCCTTACCTCCAGGCCGCCGCTATGATGCCAACCGGCAACAGCCGCTTTTTGACCCGCGACCAACTGGTGCGCCGGTACGCCGAACGCAGCGGGCGCGATGTGTCGCGCATCGGTTTTTATCACGCATTGGGGCTGTTTAAGCTGGTGGTGATCGCGGCGCAGATTTACGTGCGCTATCAACGCGGCCAGACGCAGGATCGGCGTTTTGAGGCGTTTGGCGCGATGATTCCCCGCATCGCCCGCCGCGCGCGGGAAGTCGCCCTGGCCGGTTGATTTCGGCGCGCAGTCTTAACACAGGACTCATGTCCGGTTATTGCATCTGCCCGCACGATGGCGTACAATCAAGGCATGTTCAGAACTTTGTTTGCCTGTTGTCCCTGTTGTATCCACCTCACGGAGCGCCTCCGATGAGACGATGCCGCGCTGCCTGATGGGGACAGGCTGTTGATGAGCGGGTCGCTCCATACGGAGCGGCCCGTTTTTTTATTTTCGCCGGTTTATATGCATCGGGACACCCTACAGCGTGTCCGCCAGACTTTACCAGGGAGATTATCCATCGTGAAAATCGCAGATAACGTCACCCAGTTGATCGGCAACACCCCGCTGGTACGCATCAACCGCCTGGCCGCCGGCCTGCCGGCCCAGGTGGTCGCCAAGCTGGAATATTACAACCCGGCGCACAGCGTCAAAGACCGCATCGGCGTTTCGATGATCGAAGCCGCTGAACGCGACGGCACGCTGACCCCGGATACCGTCATCGTCGAGCCGACCAGCGGCAACACCGGCATCGCCCTGGCGATGGTGGCCGCCCAGCGCGGCTACCGCCTCATCCTGGTTATGCCGGAGACGATGAGCAAGGAACGTCACAAGCTGCTGCGTGCCTACGGCGCGGAACTGGTGCTGACGCCGGGGCCGGAAGGCATGGCCGGCGCGATTGCCAAAGCGCAGGAAATCGCCGCCAGCACCCCCAACGCCTGGATTCCGCAGCAGTTTGAAAACCCGGCCAATCCCGAAGTCCACCGCCGCACCACCGCCGAGGAAATCTGGAATGACACCGACGGCCAAGTGGATATGGTCGTGGCGGGCATCGGCACGGGCGGCACGATCACCGGCGTGGGCGAGGTGCTGAAGGCGCGCAAGCCGTCGGTGAAGATGGTGGCCGTCGAACCCGCCGCCTCGCCGGTGCTGTCCGGCGGCCAGAAAGGGCCGCACCCCATCCAGGGCATCGGCGCGGGGTTCGTGCCGGGCATCCTGAACACGCACATTTACGACGAGATCATCACCGTCACCGGCGATGACGCCATCGAAACCGCCCGCAAAATGGCGACCCACGAAGGGCTGCTGGTCGGCATTTCCTCCGGCGCGGCGACCTGGGCAGCTTTGCAGGTGGCGGCGCGGGCGGAAAACGCTGGCAGGCTGGTCGTCGTTATCATCCCTTCGTTCGGCGAGCGTTATCTTTCGACGGCGCTTTATGCCCATCTGGAGGATTGAGCATGTTTAAAACCCTGCGGGACGACATCGAATCGGTGCTTCAGCGCGACCCCGCCGCGCGTAATGCGCTGCAAGTGATCCTGTTTTATCCAGGGCTGCACGCCGTCTGGGCGCACCGGCTGGCGTTCCGCTTGTGGAATGCGCGCCGGAAGTTCGCCGCCCACGCCGTCGCGTTTCTGGCGCGGGCGATCACCGGCGTTGAAATTCACCCCGCCGCGAAAATCGGCCCGCGCCTGTTTATAGATCACGGCATGGGCGTGGTTATCGGCGAAACCGCCGAAATCGGCGCGGACGTGACGCTTTATCACGGCGTTACACTGGGCGGCGTCAGCCTGGAGAAGGGCAAACGCCATCCCACGCTGGAAGATTGTGTCGTGGTCGGCGCGGGCGCGAAGGTGCTGGGCGCGATCACCATCGGCAGGAACACCCGCATCGGCGCGAACGCGGTGGTTGTTAAGGATGTGGGGCCAGACCGCGTGGTGGTCGGCATCCCCGGCAAACCCGTCCCGCGCCGGGGCGAACGCCCCACGCCCGACCATCCCGACTTGCAGCATGGCAACCTGCCGGACGTGATCGCCGACCGGCTGGATGAGATGCTGGAACGTATCGAACGGCTGGAAGACCAGCTTCGGGCGCGGGCGAAAAATACCAACGGGCGGGTTAAAGAAATGCCCTTACAGCCGGAACTGGATTTTGTGATCTAAGCCAGTGACCAAAGGTTTTCAACGAACTTGAGGCGGTCAGGATGGCCGGACGTGTTCTGGTTGACCATCCGGGTCTCAATCTCACACTGTAAGC
>QUBZ01000049.1 GCA_014338005.1 Chloroflexota bacterium
TCGGGCGTCGGCTGAAGTTTGACCTGAGCAGTCAGTTTCATGCTTCAAGCATAGTTCAGACCATTACATGTTGCAAGACATTGAATTCGGTTGGAGTTGTAGATTGAAAGGAGCGAAGGCGCATTCCCCCACCCGCTGAAGCAGGTGGTTTCCTGCGCTAAATCTTATGAAAGTCGGTATTGTTGGGTGTGGACTGGTGGGTGCGACGGCGGCTTACGCGCTGGTGATGCGGGGCATTGGCCGGGAGATCGTGTTGGTGGATAAAAACCGGGCGCGCGCCGAGTCGGAGGCCGATGATCTGCTGCACGCCGTCCCGTTCGCGCATCCGTTAATGGTCAACGACGGCGATTATCCCGACCTGGCCGGCTGCCGCGTGGTGATCGTCGCCGCCGGGGTGAACCAGCAGCCCGGCGAAACCCGGCTGAAGCTGTTGGAGCGCAACGCAGCGGTTTTTCGCGCCGTCATTCCGGCCATCCTGGAACATGCGCCGGAGGCCATCCTGGTGATCGCCACCAACCCGGTAGACGTGATGACGCACATGGCGGCCCGCTACGCCGCCGAATTGGGCGTCCCCTGCTGCCGGGTGATCGGCTCCGGCACGACGCTGGACACGGCGCGTTTTCGCGCCCTGCTGGGGCGGCATCTGGGCGTGGACGCCCAACACATTCACGGTTATGTGGTCGGGGAACATGGCGACTCGGAGGTGTTAACCTGGTCGCTGGTGTCGGTCGGCGGCATCCCGCTGGACGAATTCGTGCAGCTTCGCCATGCTGCGCCGCTCGACCGGGCCGTACAGCAGGACATTGATACGCAGGTGCGCCGCGCGGCTTATCACATCATCCAGGGCAAGGGCGCCACCTACTACGGCATCGGCAGCGCCCTGGCGCGCATCACCGACGCGATTCTGCGCGACCAGCAGGCCATCCTGACCGTCTGTACGCCGGTGGACGAAATCGCGGGCGTGCAGGACGTGACCATCGCCCTGCCGCATCTGGTCGGCGGCGGCGGCGTGCTGGCGACCTTCCCGCCGCCGCTGGACGAAACCGAACAGGCCGCCTTGCAGGCCAGCGCCCGCGTTGTCCGCCAGGCGATTGAGCAAATGGGATAGGGGATTTATTCGATAAAACGCACCGTCATCCGCACGCGGCCAAATTCCAGTTCGTCCTGGTTCCGCAGGCGGTACTTCTGGCGCGGTTGGAGCGTGAAGCCGTTGATGCGCGTGCCGCTGGTGCTGCTCAAATCTTCGATGTACAGGTGTCCGCCGGCGCAGGAAAGGGCGGCGTGCGCGCGGGAAACGCCGCTCTCCGCGCCACCGTAGGGGGTTAAGTCCAGGTCGGGCGCTTCCGGCCCGGAGGCGCTGGCGCGCCCGATCACCAGCGAGCCGGCAACCACCACCTGCGACTGCCCCGTCCGGGTGTCGCCGGTGATCGTTAACGAAATCCGCAAACCCTGATCCGAAACCATAATGACAATCTTGTAGAAATGATCTTATAGATAAACCAATTAAACTGTGCCTGATCCTGAGTGGGCTAAAACCTCACTGTCTATCAGGCTTATACTTTTCCGTTTATCCATTACCTCGATTGTCCTCAAATATCGCGTGCTTGGCAAGAGCCGTCCGGTCAGGGCAGCCGCGTCAAACGGTCATCCTGCGCTGTGTTAACCCCTATCCCCCCGGCCACTTTTCCTCCCTGAAGGGCCTCTCTATCTCCGCCAAAAGTCGGTTGACAGTCCCCAGGGCAAAAAGCCTATACTGGTCTATATTTCGTCGTAATGAAGATTGGAAGGTAGACCCCATGCGGCACATTTCCATCCTGCTCGCCGGCCTGCTGCTGGTCACGGCGGCCTGCACCCTCAGCGCCGCCCCCACCGATACACCGCCGACGGCGGTCGTCAGCCTGCCGACCGACACGCCGCGCGCCGCGCAGCCGCCGACCCAGACGCCCGCGCCGACGAATACGCCGGCGGGCAGTTCCGGCGGCAATATCACCTGCACACCGCGCGCCGACTGGCCGACGGTGTACGTGGTTGTTTCCGGCGACACACTGGCGAGCATCGCCCGGCGCGCGAACAGCACCGTGAACGAACTGACTGCCGGCAACTGCCTGAGCAATCCGAATGCCATCAACGCCGGACAGCAACTTCGTTTGCCGCGCCCGCCGCAGGCCGCGCCCCCGCCGACGGCGACTTTTCCGCCCACCAGCCAGCCGGTGGGCGGCGTATCGGTCAGCGCGTCTATCTCCGGGGATGCCGGTTTTATGCAGCTCCTGCGCGGCGAAACGGTCACGCTCACCTGGACAGACCCTCCGGCAGGGCTGTGGCGGGCCAGCTTCGTGCTGGCGCAGGGCGGCGTCGTGCAGACCATCGCCGAGGACACCAACCCGGCAGACGGCATCAGCGTTTCCTGGACGGTCCTGGCGGGGCTGAACGGCCAGCAGTTGATGGCGAACGGACGCTTTTTCGAGGGCAGCGCCGTCGCCTACAGCTACCCGCTGAACGTCTCGTCCGCGCCGCCCAAAGGCCAGGGCTGCGAGGTATCGTCCACCGCCGGCAGTACGCTGACGATCTACAACCAGCCCGACTATAACTCCGGCATTTTTGCGACCGCGGCTTCCGGCCAGTATTACGAAGTGCTGGGGCGCAGCCTCAACGGCTGGTACGCGGTCGAGGCCGGCGGCATCCCGAACGTACCCCCCATCATGCGCCTGAAGTGGATTCCGGTGGATATGCCGCTGTACGGGCGCGGCCTGTGCGCCGGCCTGCCGCCGGAGCCGCAGCCAGGGCAAACCGCGACCTTCTCCAACACCATCGTCGGCATCTCGGTGGATTACCCGATGGGCTGGTCGGCGGTGGCGCGGGATAACTTTATCACCCTCAGCGCGCCGGGGGGCGGCACGACCTTTGAAGTCACCTTCGGCGAAGCCGGAATGACCCGCCCGCCCCAGGAAGAAGCCGCCGCCTGCAAGAGCGCCAGCCTGTGCATCGGCAGCCGCACCATCCTCAGCGAAGGCCCGGTCACACTGTCCGGCGGGCTGGTCGGCTACCGGCTGGAACTGAGCGGCGACCCGGTGAAAGGCACGACTCCGGCGGTGTACACCTTCATCATCCTCAGCAGCCGGAATATGGTGCTGCGCGGCTTCGGCGACCTCAGCTACTACAACCCGATTGCGAACTCGGTGCGCCCGGCATAAGGGCGCACCGGTTTCATAGGCCAGTCGTCGCCTGGCCGTTCTGCAAAAGCGGGCAGATTGGCTACAATCGAAAGCATGAGAAACTTACATCGCATGTCCCTGTCCTGGCGCGCTCTGGTGATGCTGGCCTGGGCGCTGTTCGCCATAACGCTCACCACGCAGTCCGATGATGTGCCGGTTGTGCATCTGGTGATCGGCCTGATCGGTAAAACCGAACTGGGCGCGACCGCCGGTCACGCCGGGTTGTTCGGCCTGCTGGCGCTGGTGATTTACGCCGCGCTGGCGGTTAAACTGCCGGGGCGGCTGGCGCTGCCCCCGGCGGTAGGTCTGGCGCTGGCGCTCGGCACGATCACCGAGTTTTATCAGAAGCTTGTGGCGGGGCGCACGGCCAGCCTGTCCGATCTGCTGGCGAACTGGTTGGGCGTGTTCGTGGTGGCCTTCGTCATCGCCTACGGGCTGGCCGGGTCGTCGCTGCGCCAGAACTGGAAACCAAAACCATGAGAGAACTTTGCAGTTGTCGTTTGACATCTTTCTTGTAATATACTAAAATACGTATACATGACCCGTGAACAAGATTGATCTATTGTGTTTTATACTACTGAGCAGGGGGATAGCCCGGTCGAGGACTTTCTGCAAAGCCTTGACCTGAAAACCCAGGCCCGGTTTGATTGGTCAATCGAGCAGTTGAGACGGCTCAACACGAACGCCAGAGAGCCGTTAGTCAAACATATTGATGGCAAATTGTGGGAACTGCGTCGAGCGAGCAACGACAATATCTATCGGGTGATGTACTTCTTTTTCACGGGTCGGCGGATTGTGTTTTTACATGGGTTCCAGAAAAAGACTCCCAAGACACCAGGCGGGAGATCGAGATAGCAGAGAAGCGGATGAATGATTTTGTCCGGCGGGCGGGAGGCGAGTAACGATGGCCGAACAAAAACGCGATGACGTGATTCTCGCCGGCGAGGAAAGCTGCCGGCGCTGGCGTGATCGGCTGCTGGCCGACCCTGAATACCGGGCGGTCTATGAGGAAGAAGCTGCTAAAAGCGAATTGTGGCTGCAGCTGGTCGAGGCGCGGCAGGCAGCCGGTCTGACGCAGAAACAGTTGGCCGAACGCATTGGTGTTTCTCAGGCTCAGGTCGCGCGATTGGAACAGGAGGGTTACGACGCCTACACGCTTACCACTTTGCGCCGTTATGTCGCTGCGCTGGGCGATGAATTCACCCTTGAGGTAAGAATCCGCAGGCGAGAGTCTGGCGAATCTGTAGAACATACTCCGGCCTGAACTCCGCTCATGTTTAAGAACCTGCGCTTATCCGGCCAACGGCTTTACGGGCATTGGCGGCGGCGGTCGCGGCGGCAGAAAGTTCTGCTGCTGGCCGGTGTGCTGCTTGTCGCTGTCGCCGTGTTGGTGTACGGCTGGCTGTTCGCCGACCTGCCCTCGATTGACCGCCTTCAGGCCGGGCTGGCGCTGCCGTCCACGCGCATCTACGACCGGAACGGCCAACTGCTGTACGAAATTTTGCCGCCGGAAGGCGGGCGTAATACTGCGCTGCCCCTGGAGGCCATCCCCGCCCACTGCGTCCAGGCCGTCATCGCCACCGAGGACGCCAACTTCTACAGCCACCCCGGCGTGGATGTGGTCGGCATCGCCCGCGCGCTGTGGATTAACCTGCGCGGCGGCGAAGTGCTGGCCGGCGGCAGCACCATCACCCAGCAGGTGGCGCGCAACCTGCTGCTCGACCCCGAACAGCGTTTGGAGCGCAGCCTGCGCCGCAAACTGCGCGAGAGCCTGCTCGCCATCCGGCTGCAAAACGCCTACAGCAAGGATGACGTGCTGGCGCTGTACCTCAACCAGAGTTATTTCGGCAACCTGGCTTACGGCATCGAAGCCGCCGCCCGCGCGTACTTCGGCAAAAGCGCGCCGGAACTGTCGCTGGCGGAATGCGCGCTGCTGGCCGGCGTCATTCAAGCGCCCGCCGTCTACGACCCGCTCGCCAAGCTGGAGGCCGCCCGCGAACGGCAGCACGCCGTCCTCGGCCTGATGGCGGACAACGGCTTCATCAGCCCGGAAACCGCCGAAGTCGCCAAAAACGACGAACTCCAGTTCGCGGCCACGCCCTTTCCCATTCAAGCGCCGCATTTTGTGATGGCCGTCTGGACGCAGCTCCAGCGTGATTTCCCGGAGCAGGTTTACACGCGCGGGCTGGAGGTGGTGACGACGGTTGATCTGCACTGGCAGCAGGCCGCCGAACAAATCCTGCGCGCGCAGCTTTACCGCCTCAACAACCCGATTTCCCCCGGCAAAGTGCCGGCCAACGCCCGCAACGGCGCGCTGGTGGCGCTTGACCCGCTCACCGGTCAAGTGCTGACCATGCTCGGCAGCCCGGATTATTTCGACGAGTCCATTGACGGCGCGGTGAATGCCGCTCTGGCGCTGCGGCAGCCGGGCAGCACCCTTAAACCCTTCACCTACGCCGCCGCCATGAACCCGGCGCGCGAACATCCCTGGACGGCGGCCACGATGGTGCTGGACGTAAAAACGCCGTTCATCACCCGCCGCCTGCAAAGTTACACCCCGGCCAACTTCGGCCTGGTGGAACACGGGCCGGTGCTGGTGCGCGAGGCGCTGGCCTCGTCCTATAACATTCCGGCGGTGGTGGCGCTGGAAGATATCGGTTTACAAACCCTGGTGGAGCTTTTGAAAAACGCCGGCGTCGAGACGCTGGCGCAAAACACCGACATTGACCTGGCTATCACGCTCGGCGGCGGCGAGGTGCGCCTGCTCGACCTGGTGGGCGCGTACAGCATCTTCCCCAACGGCGGCTTCCGTGTGCAGCCGGCTTTCATCCTCAAAGTGTCCGACCGCGAGGGGAACACGCTTTACGAGTGGCAGCCGCCCCGGCTGGACACCCGCGTGATTGACGAGCGGGTGGCCTACATCATCACCGATATTTTGAGCGACGATTACGCCCGCGTCCCGTCTTTTGGCCGCTACAGCGCCCTCAACATCGGGCGTCCGGCGGCGGCCAAAACCGGCACCACCACCGACTACCGCGACAACTGGATTGTCGGTTATACGCCCAATCTGGTCGTCGGCGTGTGGGTGGGCAACGCCGACAACACGCCTATGACCGATGTCACCGGCGTCAGCGGTGCGGCCCCGGCCTGGAACGCCTTCCTGCGGCGCGTGCTGCTCGGCCAGCCAGAACTGGATTTCCAGCCGCCGCCGGGTATCGTGCGGCACGAAGTCTGCGCCCTCAGCGGCCTGCTGCCCACGCCGGAATGCCCACTGCGGAAAACCGAACTGTTCATCGAGGGAACGGTTCCGACCGAAAAAGACCACTTCTACCAGACCTTCGAGATAGATACCCTGACCGGCCTGCTGGCCGACGACAGCACCCCGCCGGAACGCCGCGCGCGGCGCGTTTACGCGGTGCTGCCGCAGGAAGCGCGCGATTGGGCCATCCGCAGCGGCATCGAACAGCCGCCGCCCGCCGCCGCCGTGCGCCTGCCGGACGAAGAAGCCGGCCTGCGCCTGCTCGAACCCGATCCCTATACCGTGTTCCAGATTTCGCCCATCACGCCGGTCGAAACACAGCGGCTCCGGCTGACCGTTGGCGCGCCGCCCGGCACGCTGGCCGTCACCTATACGCTCGATGGCCTGGAACTGGGGACGGTGGAGACTGCGCCCTGGGCGCTGTGGTGGGCGCTGGAACTGGGCGATCACGAACTGGTGGCGACGGCGACCCTGGCCGATGGCACGCAGCAGGTCAGCGAGCCGATTCCGTTCCGCGTTACGGCTTACGCCCCGCCAGAAGCGCGCTTCAGCGGGCAGTAATTCTGCCGTCGGGCGGCAGCTTAGACCACGAACGCGACCACCAGAAAACCAATGTAACCGGCCAGCAGCGCCAGCGCCTCCCCCCGCTGGAGCAGCCGGTTGAAGGTTATCGGCAGCAGCAGCAGCGCGAAGCCGACCATCACCAGCAGATCGAATCGCAAAAGCTGCGGCTCGATCGGTACGGGGCGCACCAGCGCCGTAAAGCCCAGGATGCCCAGCAGATTGAAGATATTGGAGCCGATGACGTTGCCGAACAGGATGTCGTCGTGGCGGCGAAACGCCGCTATGATGGCCGTCACCAGTTCCGGCAGCGATGTGCCGACGGCTACCAGCGTCAGGCCGATCACCACTTCGCTGATGCCGAGCAGAATGGCGATATTCACCGCGCCCTCCACCAGCCGGTTTGCGCCGGCCAGCAGCGCCAGCAGGCCGATCAGCACGCGCCCCACTTCAACCCGGCGGTTGATCGTTCCTACGATGTGTTCTTCTTCCTCTAACTCGTGCAGTTCGTCCGGCTTAAGCCGCTCCCGGCGGCTGAGCATAACCAGCGCGGCCATAAAAACGATCAGGGCGATCACCAGCAGCAGCCCGTCCAGGCTGCCGATCTGCCCATCCATCGCCATCAGGTACACCGCCACCGAAGCGGCGATCATAACCGGAATTTCGCGCCTGATGAGACCGATATGAATGGGAATGGTGAGGATAAGGCCGCTGAGGCTGAGGATGAGGCCGATATTGGCGATGTTCGACCCGACCACATTGCCGATGACGATGCCGCTGGAGCCGGTGAAGGCCGCGTTCAGGCTTACCATTAGTTCCGGCATGGACGTGCCAAAGGCCACCACCGTCAGGCCGATGACGACCGGTTCCAGCCCCAGGGATGCTGCCAGCCGCGAAGCCCCCTTGAGCAGCCAACTGCCGCCCAGGAACAGGCCAACCAACCCCGCCAGCACGTAGACGACGTTGAGCAGCATGGGTGTGCCTTTCTGTTATAGACAGGTTGACAAAAACAGCGGGCGCTAACTTAACAGACCGCCCCCGCGCGGTCAAGGGCGACCGGCAGGGGCCGAAGGGTTTTTACGGCGTGTGATAATTTCAGACGGCCTAAACATACAGCACATACTGCGCCAGGAAGGCCAGCACGCTGTTGTAATAATGTTCGATGGTTTCCGGCTTGCGCCAGCCGTGTCCCTCACCGGGGTACACGTGATAGATGTGCGGCACGCCGCGCGCCCGCAG
Source organism: Chloroflexota bacterium (assembly GCA_014338005.1). Classification (GTDB taxonomy): domain Bacteria; phylum Chloroflexota; class Anaerolineae; order Aggregatilineales; family Phototrophicaceae; genus CFX2. Next base: position 8,272 of record QUBZ01000049.1, read on the forward strand.
CGATTCGACAATCGTATCCGACTGGCTGCGCGGCACAACCTGATCGTCCTCGCCCTGGAAGACCGCCAGCGGGTCTGTAATCCGGTGCGCGTGGAAGATCGGCGACCGCTCGCGGTAGACGGCGGCAGCCTGCGGCAGCGGGCCGAGAATCGAATCCAGGTAGCGTTCCTCGAACTTGTGCGTATCGGTCGCCAGGGCGAACTGGTTGCTGACGCCGAAGGCGCTGATGCCGGCCTTGTAAAAGCCCGGCTTTTCCACCAGCGATTGTAAAACGGTGAACCCCCCGGCGCTGCCGCCCATGATGACGAACTTCGACGGGTCGGCCAACCCCTGCTGCGCCAGCGAAGCCGCGCCGGTCGCGCAGTCCTGTACATCGTAGATGCCCCAACTGCCGCGCAGTTTATTCATATAGGCCTTGCCGTAGCCGGTGCTGCCCCGGTAGTTAACCATCAACACGGCATACCCCCGCGTGGCGAAAAACTGCGCCAGCGGCGAGTAGCCGGCCTTCGCCTGCGCGGTCGGGCCGCCGTGAACGTGGACGATCAGCGGCGGCGCTTCCGGTCCCTCGAAGCGGTCGCTGGTTGGGGCGTAATACAGGCCGTGAACCGTCTCGCCGTCGTGTCCCGTCCAGGTAATGGCGCGCGCGGCGGCAAGCTGTTCGGGCGGGATTGTCTCGGTGGTGGCGCGGCGGTGAATGTAAACCGTTTCCTGCGCCGGCGGGCTGACGATCACGCTGATACCGGGCGGCTGGTCAGGGGCGGGCGCGAGGCGCGGCGGGAGGTTCGGCTCATCAAACGGCAGGCTGATGATTCGGAGCGGCGTCTGCGTCCCGGACGCGATCACGGCGACAGTATCATACCGAGGCGATACCGCCACCTGCTGCATATCGGTATAGGCTTCCAATCCCGGCAGCCGGTCGGTTTTGCCGGTTCGCAGGTCATACCGCCACAGGCTGGCAAAACCCTGCTCGCCGCGCAGGTAAACCAGCCGTTTGCTACCGGCGGCCCATCCGTAAGTGCGGACGCCCTGCACCCAGGCCGGCGCGCCATGATCGGCCTCGGCGGTGGTGATTTGCCGGTGCGTTTTTTGCTCCAGGTCATAAAGATAAAGCTGGTTCCAGCCGGTCTGGTCGCTGATGTAGGCCAGGTAGCGGCCATCCGGCGAAAACTCCGGCTGGAAGATAGCGACTTCGGCGCTGCCGGCCAGCGTTTCGGCGGCGGCCACAAACGGGGCTTCCCGATCATAATCCAGCCTCAGCAGGCGCAGTTCCGTGCCATCCCAGGGCATCTGGGGATGATCCCAGGCGATATAGGCGATATACGCCCCACCAGGGTGCCAGGCCGGCTGCATGACAAAATCCGTCCCGGCAGCTAACCGGCGCGGCCACTGGCTGCCCTCGGCGTCCACCAGCGCCAGGCAGTCGGCGCGTTCGTAGGTGTGGACATAAACCAGCCAGCGGCCATCGGCGGACAGGCGCGGCGCGGCGGCTGCGCCGAACGCGGGCGTAATAGGGCGCGCGCTGCCGCATACTAACGGCTGCCGGTAAAGCCGACCATCCGGCCCGGCGAAAAAAACCGACCCGTCGGCCACCGTAAAATCGCCGCCGCCGTACCCCACCCGCGCCCGCACCGACAGCTCGCCGGTCAAATCACGCGGGGCGGCTGCGCCCTGCTGCGCCACCAGCACCCCCACCGCGCCCCGGCCTTCCAGCCACACCAGCGTATCGCCTGTGGTATCCCACTGAACATCATCCAGGCGCAGCGCGCCCGCCAGCGCCTTTGGCGAGATTGGACTGCTCCATGTCCCAAACTGGCGCAAAATTTTCGTCATTGTGCTGCTCCTTTGCGCGTAACACAAAAAAACGCCCCGCAGAGCGGGGCGCTAGTGGTCGGGCGCAGAGCGGAAAAATTTATTTAATAAACACTCTTTGGGATTGCTCCGCGCCTAACTTTAACTTTCTAATCATCAGTATATGAGCATTGTCAGCCCAAGTCAACGGGTCTGGAACACATTCGCGGCGGGGTGCGCGGCGGCTGCGCTCTGCATTATCGTTAGTTCCAAAAGGCACAATAGACCTGCCGATTATGAAAAATTTGTTAAAAGCCGATGATGGTTTCATAAAGCTTGCCCAATACTTAAGAATTAAGATTATTAAGGCGGTCGTCTTCATCAATTGTGCGCTAAAAACGCCAAGCACCGGTTGGAAAAATTCGTATATTCTGCACAAATATTTTGCCGGGGTTAGAAATAGGTTAACCTGGACATTTGGGGCGAATCGTTTTCGTTCGCCCCAAAGCGGCGGGGTTTTTAAGAAGCCAGCGCCAACTGCCCAAGCTGGCTCTGCGGCGGATAATCGCGCGAGATGATCTCCACCAGCGTGCCTTCCTGCGCCCAGTCGTACAGCAGTTTGGCGTTGTCGTTCTGGGACATCACGCAGCCGAAGGTATACGGCGCGCCGACGCTGCCGCCGCCCAGGTACGCGCCGTTGGGCAGCAGCACCGCGCCATGAAAACCGTTCATCAGCCCCGGCTGGACTTCGTAAATGCCCATGAACCAGTACATCTCCCACTGGCCGCAGCCGGCGCTGCTGCACAGGGTATAACTGCTGCCACGCGCCACCTCGTCGTGGCCGAGGATTTGAAATACGCCCGGATAGGTCGGGTAATCCGGCAGGCCGGACGAAATGAGCCAGTTAAAAACCGGCCGGCCGTTTTCGTAGGCCACCAGCCTTTGCCGGTCTAGGTCAACGATGATTCGCTTGTTGGGCGTGGGCATCAGCGGCAGCGTCACATCGCGCGAGGGCAGATTGATTACATCGCCGATGGAGAGCCGGTTCAGGTCGCGCCCTTCGTTGGCGGCTTCGATGAGGTTGTACGGCATCCCGGTTTTCCGCGCGATGCGGTAGCCGGTGTCCCCGGCCACCACCTCGTAGGTTGTCGGTCGGTAGCGAATCCGCAGCAGGATGGAATCGCGCTGGTCGCGGATGGCCTGCCGAAGCTGCTCCCGCGTCTCCTGCGGCTCCAGGTAGCGCAGGCTGCCGGAGGGGTTGAGGGTGCGGTTTTGCGCTTCAATGAACGGCCCCAGCGTTTCTGCCCGCAGATCAAGGCCGTCGGGTGTCACTTCCAGCCAGGAAGCGAAGACCGTCTTATCGGTTGACCAGGCTAACAGCTCGTCCTTGAAGGGGTCGTAGCCGGCGATGACCGGGGGATTCTGGATAATGCGGCGCGCTGCTTCGAGATATGGTTCGGGGTCGGCGGCCAGCGGCGGCAGTGACGACATCAGCAGGTCAAGGTGGCCGCTGCGGACAATCGTTACCGGGTCCCGCATCAGCCTGTCCATCATCTGCGGCACGTTGAGCATCCGGCCTTCATGCCCCGGCACGCCCACTACCTCGCCGTCGCGCCATTCGTAGCCGGCGTTGTACGGCGCGATGTCGGTGTGGGCGGTGAGGTCGAGCAGGAAATTCTGCGCCACGTCGTAATCCACGCTGACAGCCGGCCAGATTTCATAGCCCATCGGGATGCCGGACAGCCCGACGCCGCGCGCCGCCTCGGCCACGCCGTCCGCGTCCAGCAGCAGGCCAAGTTCAGCAGGCGTGGCCGTCCACGACCGCTCACCGTCCACCAGCCGGATGCGAAGGCGGGTGTTCCAGGCATCGCGCAGGGCTGCCGCTGCCTCCGGCACGGTGCGGTCGCCCAGGTGGACGCCCAGCGCCCACACATTCGGGAAAATCCGCCCCTGGACGACATAAGAGCCGGCGAACAGAACGGCCAGCGCCAGGACGATCACCGCTGCCGCCAGCCGAACCGCCGGCGTGTGGCGGGCATACCACCAGGCATCCCGCGCCAGCAGGCTTATGCGGCCCCATATGCGCTCGCCGCCGGGCAGATGAACCGCCTCGGCCAGCCGCGACACGCGCTCCAACGCCGGCGCGCGCCGGCTGCGCCGCGCCATATGCCGCTCGCGGGCTTTGTTTTTTCGTCGGGTTCCGGGTTCGTATACATCCATCGCGCCAGTTCCGAATAAGGGCGAAACCGAGTGACTTTTTGGTTTCTATCCTATCACATTTTGGACGAAACCGACGAACCCGGCAGCAGTTCCAGCATCGCCAGCACCGGCAGGTGGTCAGAGCCAAGCTGCGGCCCGCGCCGGGCATCCAGGGCGCGGAAGTGGTCGCTGTGCCACAGGTAATCTATGCGGATGAGCGGCGGCAGGAAGGCCGGCAGGCCGCGCGCCGCGCTAACCGGCCACGTCCCGCCGAAGCCGCGCCCCGCCGTCCGGAAGGCGTCGTTAAGCTGCGCGGCCAGCAGCCGGTAGGTATCGCTCTGGTCGCTGGTGTTAAAATCGCCGCCCACGATGAAGGGGTACGGCTCTGCCCGCAGGTGGCGCAGCAGCCCGGCGATCTGCCGGTTGCGGATGCTGTCATCAAAACCGAGCGCCACCTGAAGGTACATATTATCCACCGGCAGCGACAGGCGCGTTTCCGCCACCGGCCACGCCAGATGTACGTTGTAGACGGCCACGATCTGGCCGTCCACGTCCAGCAGCAGGCGCAGGGGCATGGCCGCTTCCGGCGTTTCAAGATCAATGTAAGCCTCGTCCAGAATCGGATAACGCGACAGCGTGACGTTGCCGCCCCAGCGCGCCTGGTCGGGCTGCACCGACTGGTACGGGTACAGGTCTTTCAGGCCTTCCAGCCGTTCGTTGTTATAAATCGGCGCGACTTCTTGCAGCAGCACCAGGTCGGCCCCGCTGTGGCGAATCCATTCCTCGACTGTTTTCAGGCGGCGGTTATTTCCCCAGATGTTGAAGGTCAGCACCTGGATGGTACTGCCGGAAGCAGGCGCTTCCGCCCTGGGCAGGTAGTACGGCCCGATCCAGAAGCCGCCCAGCGCGGCCAGCGGCAGCAGCCGCAGCGCCGTTAAACGCGCGCGCGCCAGCGCCGCCAGCGCCAGCAGGGGCAGCAGCGGCAAAAAGAGCAGATGCGCGAACGTATTCAACAGCGACAGCCACCAGAAGCCGTCGCCAAACAGCAGGCGCAGCGCCAGATAAACGACCATCGCCGCCGCGTACAGGTTGGCAGCTGCGGGCAGCAGCAGTTTTATGATTTTAAACGTTCCTGAAAATTTGCTTCGAGCCAACGTGTTTCCTCTTGGTAGGTGTGCTTCTCAAAACTGCGCGCTATCGTAGTGTACACCCCTTTCCGCCGCCTAAGAATCAAAACGCCCCAAATGGGGGCGTTAAGGTTTTTCAGACAGGTAGAATCAGGCTTTGTTATTTTTGACCGCGCAGGTGCTGATGCCGAAAGGCATGTACAGCGGACACCAGCCGATGAGTGCCGTCCCGATGAAGATCAACCCCAGCGCACCCAACCAGGTCTGGAAATACAACCCGGCCAGCACTACCGCCGCGCCCAGAACCAACCGCACTACACGATCTACGCTGCCTACATTACGAACCATTGTCTCAACCTCTCCTGTTAAGGCGTATCACTTGCTATGCCTGTTAGATGCACAGAGCGCCAAAAGGTTACAGACAATTTTCGGCCTTCGATGTTATTCGCAGTCTTCCGCCGGACGGGCAACCAGCGCCTTTTCCAGCCGGTCGTACAGGGCGGCATGACGCCGGGGCGAAAGTCCCTGCTGCTGGCCGCGCTGCCGGTAGAGCAAAATGGTGCGCTGCGTGGTGTCCAGCACAACATGGCAGTTTTTGCAGGTGGCAAGGTGCTGGCGGGCTTCCTCGGCCAGGCTTTCGCTCAGGTTATTGTCAATATAATCGGACAAATAATGGATCAGGGTTTCACAGTCCATCGGGTCATCCTCATTCATTCTGTATATACACGATCTATCGTGTCTCTAAGCCTGCGCGCGCTCATCAAAATACGCGGCCAGTTTTTCGCGCAGGGCCAACCGCGCCCGGTGCAGGCGCACTTTCACCAGCGACTCACTGATGCTGAGGATGCGCGCGGTTTCGGCGGTGGAAAGCTCGTCCACGTCACGCAGCAGAAAGACGGCACGCAGTTCCGGCTTCAGGCTGGCAATAGCACGCTCCATCTCGCCTGCCGCCTCGGCGCTGTCCAGCAGCGCATCCGGCATGGTTGACCAGTCGGTGAAGCTGGCGGGCATCCTGTCCGGCTCGGCATCTTCGTCCAGTTCTACCTCTGGCCGCACCCGGCGCAGGCGCATCAGACACTCATTATAGCCAACGCGGTACAGCCAGGTGCCGATGTCAGACCGCCCTTCAAAGTGGTCTATGTGTTTGATGAGGGCGAGAAACGTATTCTGCACCACGCCATCGGCCTGCTGCTCGTCACGCAGCATACCGGCGGCCAGGCGATAGATTTTGTCGGCATGGGCCTCGAACAACGCGGACAGCGCGGCGGGATCGCGGCGTTTGAGGGCCGCTATAAGCGTCTGTTCGTCTTGGAGGGCAGGTTTCATAAAACATCTTTATCCTGGATAGGCATTGTCTGGCTGTTATACGTCGAATCGTCTTGGTTTGGATGTGTGGAGTGTCCAGCGTTTTCCGCGCTTTTCAGCCGTTCCAGGTTTCGCGCAGCAGCGCGGCGTAGTTTTGCCCCGGCGTAATCTGCCCCAGCACAACCGGATGCGCCGCGCCGGTGAGCGCCGGCAGCGTGCCGGGGCGGGCGTGCCAGCTTTCGTAGGCCAGCAGCGCGAACACCAGCGCCTCTTTGTGCTTGCTGCTCAGGCCGATGTCCTCGTGCATCAGCAGGCGGCTGTCCGGCAGTTCGGCGCGCAGCCGCTCCACCAGAACCGGATTAAAACGTCCGCCCCCGCCGAGGAAAACTTCCGCCGGCGGCGCGGGGGCAAAACGTCGGTAGGCGTCCGCGATGCTGGCGGCGGTTAAAGCCGTGAGCGTGGCGGCGATGCTGCCGTCGTCCAGGCCGCGCGCCCGGCCTTCGGCGGCCAGCCGCGCCGCTTCCGCCGCGCCGAACAATTCGCGCCCGGTGGTTTTGGGTGGGCGGCGCTCGTAATACGGGTGCGCCAGCAGAAGACGCAGCCAGCCCTCATCCACCATGCCCTGCCGCGCCAGCGCCCCGTCACGGTCATAGGCCGCCCGCCCGTTGGTGAAAATCGCCACCGCGCCGTCTATCAGGGCGTTGCCGGGGCCGGTATCGAAGGCCAGCGGCGGATTAACGGCATCCGCCAGCGGCGGCAGAAAAGTCACATTGCCGATGCCGCCGATGTTCTGGACGGCCCGCCAGGCGGTGGGATGCCGCAGCAGCAGCCAGTCGGCGTAGGCCGTCAGCGGCGCGCCCTGTCCCCCGGCGGCCACATCGCGCGGGCGGAAATTGCTGATGGTGGTGATGCCGGTGCGCTCCGCCAGCACGGACGCTTCGGTGATTTGCAGCGTGGCGCTCACGCGGCCATCCGGTTCGACGGCGTGCCACACCGTCTGCCCGTGCGAGCCGATCAGGTGGATGTCCGCCGGCGTTTTCCCGGCCTCGCGGATGAGGCGCAGCGCGGCGGCGGCGAAACGTTCGCCCAGGTCGAAATGAAGCCGGCACAGCCCGTCCACGCGCGACCGTTCCGGCAAACAGGCGTCCAGGATGCGGCGCTGAAAACCGGCCTCATATGGTTCGGTTAAAGCGTGCAGGATACGCGCGCTCAGGGCGGGCGGCGCGCCGGTGATCTCGCACAGGGCGGCGTCAATGCCATCGGCGGACGTGCCGGACATCAGGCCGACCACATACATGATTTTATGCCGCTTTCTGCCGCCAGCGTTCGATCAGCGCCGCGTACAGGTCAACGATTTCGTCCATCATGGCCGGCCAGGTTTGCGTTTCGGCAAAAGCGCGGGCGGCGCGCCCCATCTGCGCCAGACGTTCGCGGCTGCCGGCGATCATCCGCACGCCTTCTACCAGCGCCTCTACGTCGCCGATCTCGAACGTGTAACCCGTGAAACCTTCCTGCACCACGTCGCCCACGCCCCCCACGCGGGAGGCCACCACCGGTAGCCCGGCGGCCATCGCTTCCAGCACCACCAGGCCGAAGGTTTCCAGCGCCGACGGGAATACGAAGATGTCCGCGCTGGCGTAAGCCTGGGCGAGTTCTTCGCCCTTTAAATATCCCATAAAACACACCGGCAGCCCGGCAAACAGGCGCTCCAGGTCGGCGCGCGCCGGGCCGTCGCCCACCAGCGCCAGCCGCGTACCCGGCACGCGCTCCAGCGCCGGCTTCAGCCGGTCAAGCTGTTTTTCGCCGGAAAGCCGCCCCACGTACAGCAGCACGGTTTCATCAGGATGCCCGCCGGAAAGCCGGTCGCGCATTTCGGCGCTGCGGTGGCGCGGGTTAAAAAACTCGGCATCCACGCCGCGCCGCCACAGGCCCACCTGCTTCACGCCGGACGCCAGCATCTGCTGCTGCACCAGCCGCGACGGGGCCAGCGCGGTATCCGCCCAGTTGAACAGCGCGCGCGTCAGCCAGTCCGCCACCGGCGCAACGAAGCCCATATTAAAATGCTGGACGAGCCGCGCCACGTCCAGATGAAACGATGCGACGGTGGGGATGTCCAGGCTTTTTGCCATCAGCAGGCCGAAACCGCCGATCAGCGCCGGGTGAAAAAAGTGCGCCACATCCGGGTTGAAGTTTTTGATCTGGTGGTAGGTGGAAAGCGTCGGCGGGCCAACCTTAAGTTCGGGGTACAGCGGCATCGTCACGCCGGGGACGCCGATCACCGGCGTCTGGTTGTACCGTTCGACGCCCATTTTGGGCGCGACCACCGCCGTTTGAATGCCCCGCGCAGTCAGGTGGTCGAGCAGCAGGCACATCACCGTGACGATGCCGTCAATTTTCGGCAGAAAGGTTTCGGTAAACAGAACCACGCGCATCAGGTCACACCCCCTGGCGCATCCGCGAACAAGGGGCTTATTCGGCCCCTTGTTCTAAAGATGTGGATAATCACCTGAGTCCTTACCCTCGCCTGTAAATAACACCACTGCCCGCCCGGAGTGACGATTTTGGCTGGCGCGTATCCTTGCTTGCCCCAGGCGCGTTTGCCCTTTACAATAAACGGCGAACCGTTCCTCTTTACCGAACAACCTTCGAGTGCAGGCGATGAGCGACCAGCAAGATGTTCAGGTGCGGATAGATGATCGAGTGCGGCTGATGTCGGCGGCGCTGGCCGTAACCACCTGGCCGGAAAAATCGCAGGCGGAACAGCCGCACGGCACGCACGCGCACAGCCGTTTGACGCGCAAAGTCCTGGAGCCGCTCAAAAATCACAGCGCCGTCCAGGGCTTACAAAGCCTGCTCAACCTGGGCGCGCCGATGGAAGCCATCTACAGCTTCGCCCTGGAACTGCGCTGGCCGGGGCTGTATGCCGAAAAACTGCCCATCTGGGTCCCGCCGCGCTGGAACGAACAGCTTCAGGACTTCTACCAGCGCGCCAACCTGGAAAAACTGTGGCAGGACGAGGATAGCCCCTGGCGCGCCAGCGTCACCGAAGCGCAAAAGATGTTCAAAGACGTGCCGTTTAAGCCGTTTTTGCAGCCCTTCGTGGGGACAGTCGCCGAAAAGCTGACCTTCATCCCCAACATTTCCTTCCCCACCGACCGTGAGATCGGCGTGCAGACGAACGGCGAGCTGGTGTGTATTGCCCCGCCCCGGCTGGCCTGGGGGGACAGCCCGCCCTGGCCGTTCGACGAAGACCCGGCGCACATCTACCGGGCGGCGCTGTCGCAGTACGGGCGGCTGCTCATCATGAACTTTCTGCGTACCCATGCCCAGGCCATCGCAGCGGTGGCGGAAACGCCCCTGCCGGTCAGCGACCAGTTCCGCGCCCAGTACCCAAGCTGGCAGGAACAGTTCGCCAACCTGTTCGTGGCGGCGGCGGTAGCGATCTTCCTTGAGGAGCATGTCAGCCCGGCGGAGGCGAAAGCCTACGTGCTGATGGAGCGTAAAACCAAAGGGATGCACATCCTGCCGGGCATGATTAGCGTGCTGCACCGCTACCTGAGCGAGCGCGAAAACGGGCGCTATAACAGCCTGCTGGACTTTATGCCGATCTTCCCGAAACAGCTTCGAATTGCCAACCGGATTGTGACGCTGTAGCAGTGACCCGCAAGTACGATCAGATCATCGTCATTGACATTGAATGCACCTGCTGGGAGAAGCTGCCCCCGCCCGGCATGGAAACCGACATCATCGAAATCGGCATCTGCCCGCTGAACCCATTCACCGGCGAACGCCTGGAAAGACGCAGCCTGCTCGTCCGGCCAGAGCGTTCGACCGTCAGCCCGTTCTGCACGCAGCTCACCACGCTCACGCCGGAACAGGTGGCGCGGGGCGTGTCGTTCGTGGAAGCCTGCAACATCCTGCGTTACGACTACCAGACGCGGCGGCGGGTGTGGGCCAGCTACGGCGACTTCGACCGGCAGCAGTTCGAGCGCCAGTGCGCCGCGATGGGCATCGCTTACCCGTTCGGAGCCAGCCATCTCAACGTTAAAACGCTGTTCACGCTGCTGCGGGCGCGGCGGCACGACGTGGGCATGGCCGAGGCGATGCAGCAGCTTGGCCTGCCGATGGAAGGCGCGCATCACCGGGGCGGCGACGACGCCTGGAATCTGGCGCGTCTGCTGGCGGTGATCCTGCTGGAACGGCGCGGGACGATTCCCGGCGGGGGTGTTTTGGAATAGGTGCAGGGGAGGGTTTAGAAACCCGCCCCTACGATGAACGATTAACCGGAATGACCACGTTGGGTCGCCCAAACGGACAAAAATCGAGGTCGCATGATTCAACGATTATTCGCCCCCATCAGCCGGCCAGAAGCCCCGCCCCCCTGGGGACTGGCCGCCGCCTTCAGCGGTCTGATCGCCGCCTTCGCCGCTATCCTGATCGGCTCGACGCTGGCGCTGATGTTCTACTGCGGCGCGCCGGAAAACGCCGCCTACTGCCAGGCGCTCAACTTTCGCCTGCCGCCGGCGGTGTCGCTGGCGGCCTGGACGCTGGGCGCGGCGCTGACCATCGCGTTTGTATTCGCCACCCGGCGCAAGCCCGCCGAACGCGCCGCGCTGCGGCTGGGTTCGATGCGGCTGTCGGTGTTCTGGGTGCTGCTCGTCAGCGTCGGGCTGGCCGTCACGCTGGACGTAATCACGCTGCGTATCACCTCGCCGCTGGTGGCCGAGCCGGAACTTCAGAGTTTTAAGGCGCTGCCTGCCGGCCCGCTGGATTGGGCGCTGGCGCTGGTGTTTATGGTGATCGCGCAGCCGGCGGCGGAAGAACTGGTCTTTCGCGGGCTGCTGCTGCCGGCGCTGCGGCAGGCCGCCGGCCCCTGGCCGGGTTATCTGCTCAGCGCGGTGTTATACGCGGTGTTTCACCTGCTGGCCTACCCGCCCGCCGCGCAGGACTTAAACGGCTTGTGGTACGGCGCGCTGCTGCCCCTGGTCGGTGGGCTGGTTTTTGGGGCGCTGCGCCTGCACACCGGCTCGACGCGGGCGGCCATCCTGGGACATGCGGCCTTCGGCCTGTTCGCCGTCCTTAAACTGGCTGCGCTGGGCTGAAAGGTGAGCGGCTTGAAAAGCCTGGTGATCGCCTCCACCAATCCGGTCAAAGTCGAAGCGGCGCGGCGTGGGTTCGCGGCCATGTTCCCGGACGAAACCTTCACCGCGCGCGGCCTGTCTGTGCCGTCCGGCGTCGGCGACCAGCCTATGTCCGACGACGAAACTTACCAGGGCGCGCTCAACCGGGCGCAGAACGCCCGCCGGGAAGCGCTGGAAGCCGATTTCTGGGTGGGCATCGAGGGCGGCATCGAGGAACGTCACGGCGAGATGCTGGCCTTCGCCTGGGTGGTCGTGCTTTCCGGGCAGCGCGCCGGCAGCAGCCGCACCGCCACCTTTACCCTGCCGGATGCGCTTGCCGACCTGGTGCGGCAGGGCGTGGAGTTGGGTGCGGCGGACGACATCGTATTCGGGCGCTCCAACTCCAAACAGGCCAACGGCGCGGTCGGCATCCTCACCGATGATGCCATTGACCGGACGGCCTACTACCAACACGCCGTCATCCTGGCGCTTGTGCCGTTCAAAAACCCCACGCTGGCTTTCGGCGGCGGATAGATAACAGGTGGCGCGTTCCGTTTTCGCCGGTACAATAGACTGAAATGCAAACGTTAATTAATATAAGGGTTGAGACGTGAAACTCCTGATTCTGGGCGGGACGCGCTTTGTGGGCCGCCATCTGGTCGAAGCGGCGCTGGCGCGCGGCCACAGTGTAACGCTGTTTAACCGGGGCGTCAGCAATCCCGACTTATTCCCAACCGTCGAGCGGCTGGCAGGCGACCGGGACGGCGACCTTTCGGCGCTGGAAGGGCGGCGTTGGGACGCGGTGGTGGATACCTGCGGCTACGTGCCGCGCATCGTGCGGGCTTCGGCGGCGCTGCTGGCCGGGGCCGTCGAACACTATACATTTATTTCCAGCATTTCGGTTTATCCCGATACGACCATATACGGCATAGACGAAAACGCCCCGGTCGCCGCGCTGGATGACCCAACGACCGAAGAAGTGAACGGCTCAACCTACGGCGCGCTGAAGGCGCTGTGCGAGCAGGCCGCCGAAGACGCCATGCCGGGGCGTGTCCTCAACGTGCGCGCCGGGCTGATCGTCGGCCCGCACGACCCGACCGACCGCTTCACCTACTGGCCGGTGCGGATCAACATGGGCGGTGAGGTGATGGCGCCCGGCAAACCGGATATGCATGTGCAGTTCGTGGATGCCCGCGATCTGGCGGCCTGGATCATCCTGATGGCCGAAAACCGGAAAACGGGCGTTTACAACGCCACCGGCCCGGCGCATAGGCTGACCATGCAGGAAGTTCTGGAAGCCTGCCAGGCCGTCACCGGCAGTGATGCGCGGCTGATCTGGGTAAGCGATGATTTTTTGCTGGAACAGTCGGTGACGCCGTTTACCGAAATGCCGCTGTGGATACCGGAGCGGTATAACGGCCTGCAAGCCATCAACATCCAGAAGGCGCTGACCGACGGCCTGAGCTTCCGCCCGCTGGCCGATACCATCCGCGATACGCTGGAGTGGAATACCACTCGCGGTGAGGAGGACTATAACAACAAAGGGCTGCGGCTGCGCGGCGGCATGATGCTCGAACGCGAGGCGGCCCTGCTGGCGGCCTGGAAAGAGCGGTTCTGATATGCTTTCATCAACGCTGTTTGAAGGCCCGCATGTCCGGCTGACGCCGCTGGTTCCTGCCGACGTGCAGTATATGGCGCGCTGGCAGTACGACCCTGACTACCTGCGGCTGCTGGACGCCCAGGAGCCGGCCTACCCCAAAACCGAGCAGCAGCTTGTGGACTGGATTCACGAGCGGCGGCGCGGCAGCACCGCCTACCTGTTCGGCATCCGCCTGCGCGAAAACGATGACCTGATCGGCTTCATCGAACTGGGTGACATCCTGTGGCCGCACCGGACAAGCTGGCTGGCGATCGGCATCGGCGACCGGGCGCACCGGGGGCAGGGGTACGGCTACGAGGCGCTGTCGCTGGCGCTGGATTACGCTTTTCTGGAACTGAACCTGTATCGCGTGCAGCTTACGGTGTTCGAGTACAACGAACCGGCCATCAAACTGTACGAAAAACTGGGCTTCCGGCGCGAGGGCGCTTTCCGCGAATTTATGCAGCGGGACGGTCGGCGCTGGGATATGTACCTGTACGGCATCCTGGCGCACGAATGGCTGGAGCGCAGCCGGTGAGTTCTGGGAATGCCCGGCGCTCAATCGGCAGCCTGAGCAGACTCCGTGACCTGTAGCGGTTCGCGCGTCTGGGCCCCCGGTTTGGGTGGGATGCGGCTCATGGCGTATTCGGCCAGCGCCGTGATCGTCAGGCTGGGATTGATGCCGGGATTGCCGGGCATGATCGAGCCGTCCACCACGTACAGCCCTGGATAGTTAAACACTTCGCAGTTCACGTCTACCACGCCGTCCTGGTCGCTGCGCCCCATCGGGCAGCCGCCGATCAGGTGCGCCGTCGCCGGGATGCCCAGCAGCGTTTCGGGGATGGTGTCCTGGGCGATGCCCCTGGTTTTGCGGGCGAAGGTGTGCGTCAGGCCGTGCGATATGCTTTCCTCCGGCGACAGTGATGTGCCGGGGGACAGCTCCGAAACCAGCCCACGTCGGAACAGCGTAAAGGCGCTGCGCCCCAGCCGCACCCGCATGGTGCCGTCTATCGTCTGCATGATGAGCAGGATGGTCGAACTTTTGGCCCAGGCGGAGAAAAACTTGGCGTAAAAAAACTCCAGCGGGTGCGTAAAACCGTGCCACAGCGTTTTGATGAAGCGTTTAAAGATCGTGTCCGCGCCTTCGATCATGGGGATCGCCAGCAGCCGCATGAAGGATGACCCGCGCGAATAACGCACCGGCTCGATGTGCGTCACATCATCCAGCGCGAAGATCGAGGTGATGGCCGGGCCGGTCGAAAAATCCACGCTGCGGTCCCAACTGGTCGAGCCGGTCAGCGCCTCGCTGTTGGTGCGGACGCCCGTTCCCAGGCAGCGCGACAGCCGGGGCAGCGAACGTTTCACGTCGCGGCAGCGCAGCAGCAGGCGCAGCGTTCCCATCGCATGGGCGGCTACCACCACGTTACGCGCCCGCACCGTAAAATAGCGGCGGGTCAGCGGCATGGCCGTCGAACGGCGGTAAATGACGGCATACCGCGCGCCGTCGGGCTGGCCTTCCGGCAGCGGGCGAATGTCTACCACTTCGGACTCGGCGCGCACCTCCGCGCCCCACTTTTCGGCAAAATACAGGTAATTTTTGACCAGCGTATTTTTCGCCCCGTAGCGGCAGCCGACCATGCAGCCGCCGCAGCCGTTACAGCCGGTGCGCTCCGGCCCCTGGCCGCCGAAGTAGGGGTCGGGGACGGTTTGATCCGGCTCGCCAAAATAAATCGCCACGTTGGACGGCCTGAAGGTATGGCCGCGTCCGTGTTCGTCGGCAATCTCTTTTAACACCCGGTCGGCGGGGGTCACAAAGGGGTTGCGCGCCACGCCCAGCATCCGTTTGGCCGTTTCGTAATACGGGGCCAGCAGGGTTTTCCAGTCGGCCAGGTCGCGCCAGCCGGGGCTGCTGAACAGATCGTCGCTTGGCTCCATCAGCACATTGGCGTAAACCAGGCTGCCGCCGCCCACGCCGCTGCCGTGCAGCACCATGATGTCGTTCATGAAGCTTAATTCCTGAATGCCAAAACAGCGCAGCGCCGGCAGCCACAGGTACTTAAAAATGTTCCAATTTGAGCGCGGGAAATCCTCGTCGCGGAAGCGTTTGCCGCGTTCCAGCACCAGCACGCTGTACCCCTTTTCGGTCAGCCGCATGGCAGACACGCTGCCGCCAAAACCGGAGCCGACGATCACAAAATCATAGGATTGTGGTTTCATAAACGCGATCTTTTCATCTCTGATGTTTGTGGTTATTTTAACGTGGATTCGATTTTATGGGGATGTGAACGCGGATTTTTTAATGTAGGGGCGACCACAGGGGAAAAACGCAGCGCACAGGCGCAGTGAGGCAAAGGTGCTGAGGGGCGTAGGGGCGCGCACGCAGGCGCGCCCCCAAACCCATTATTGTTTACCCGCAGGCGTCCAGGTCGCGCCACTTCTGAACTTCATCGGCGGCCTGCTGCTCGCCGGCCTCGTCGGGCCGGATGGTCAGGCGGCGGTTGGCGATTTCTTCGCATTCCGCGCCCTTCTCGACGGCGCTCCAGTCGCCGCGCACGTATTTATACTCGATGGCCGTCCCCTCTTTGATCTCCAGCGTGATCGTCCAGTGGGTATCGTCGGCCTGTGTCATTTCCAGTCCCGCCGGGTCCCAGCGCGGGTAGCCGCTGCCGCCGAAGTCGCCGGCGATGAACACCTTGCCGGTGGTGTAGTCCGGCACTTCGGCGACAAATGTCACCGGCACGACCAGCCGCGCCACCGTCACCGCCTCGGTACTGGTGAGCGGCGATTCGTTGAGCGCGCCATCCACCGCCGCCACGCTGTAGAAGTAGGTTTTGCCCTCGACAACCGCGCTGTCGGTATAGGCCGTGCTTTCGGCAGCAGTTTCCGCGATCATCTCGGCGGCTTCGCCGTCCGCCGACCGGTACACCCGGTAAGCGAACAGGTTTTCATCCACCACTGCTTCCCATTCCAGCGCCACGCCGGAAAGCGACGCCCGCACGATGCGAGCTTCCGCCGGCGCTTCCGGCGGCGTGGTATCGCCGGAGGCCGCCAGCGTAACCAGCGGCAGTGTGCCGTCCGCCCGCCGGACGGTCGTCCAGGTCAGCCCGGCGTCGGCGCTGAACTGCACCACTACCTGATATTCACCGACCGCCTGCGGCGCGATGGTGACGCTGTAGGCGTCCGCGCCGTCCACATCGCCGGCGTAAACCATCGGCAGGTCGGCGGCCAGGTCGCCGCCCGCCGGGACGAGCGCCGCCCGCGCCAGGATGCCCGGCGTCTGCCCGGCGGCCTCGGTCACGCCGTCTATCTTCACGGCGGCCTGTACCGGGACGTTGAGGCCAAACACCAGTTCCAGTTCCCGGTCTTCGGCAGACTCGCCGACGTAGAATGTTTCATCAATCGTATAGCTCGGCGCGGCCATGATGCTCGCGCCGGGGTCGCCAACCAGGCCGTTTTCGCCAGCGGCGGCGACCGCGTAATAATACACAAAACCGTTCGTCACCGTCTCGTCGGCGAAGGTCGTCCCGCTGACCGGCGTCTCGGTTAGCGGCTCAAAACCGCCGGACGCCACCGGGCTGCGGTAAACGATATAACCTGCTGCCCCATCCGCCGCTTCCCATTCCAGCAAAACCTGGCCGGAGCGGGCGACAGTGGTCAGGCCGTCGGGCGCGGCGGGCGCTTCAAAAGCGGCGGCGTCTGCCGTCACCGTCCAGATGATGCCGCTCCGCGCCGGGACGGCCACCTCGGCGCTGCCGCCGTCGGTGCTGATCGGCGCGCCGTCCGGGAAGGGCTGGAGCCTTAAGCCAGAAGGCAGCAGACCGCCAAAGTCCAGGCGCACCTGCCGGTCGGTGGCGCTGCGGTTGAGTGCCACCAGCGCCGCGCTGCCGTCGGCTTTGCTCAGGCGGGCGAACGCATACAGGCCGTTCTGGTCATCGGCCAGCAGCGTGACCATCTCGCCGGTACGCAGGGCGGGGTTATCGCGCCGCAGCGCGCCAAGCCCCCGGTAAAAGGCCAGCATATCTTCATCCGGCGGCGGGTAATAGTCGCCTTCCGTGTCCGGCCAGGGGTACGGCGCGCGGTTGTATGGGTCGTCCTGGTAGACGCCGCCGCTGTCGCGGATGCTCGGCGCGTCTATGGCGATTTCGTCGCCGTAATAAATCGTCGGCGCGCCCGGCAGCGCGAACTGCGCCAGCGCGGCCAGTTTGTGCGCCTGCCGGTCGCTGCCGACCACAAAAAACAGGCGCGAAACATCGTGGCTGGACAGCACGTTCATCAGCGCATGGTAAGCCGGCTGCGGATAATCCTCCTCAATCGAGCGGATGGTATTGTCCAGCTCGCTGGGCGGCAGCGCGTACATCACCCGGTCGCCGTTGGAGTCGTTGTCGGTGAAGTCGGTATCGCGCACGAAACCCAGGATGCCGGCGCGCAGCCGGTAGTTCATGGTTGAGTCCCACTCGTCGCCGCCGAAAAATTCCGCCGCGTCGCTCCATTCTTCCCCGATGATGACCGTTTCCGGGTTCAAACGGCGCAGCACGGTGCGGAACATTTCCCAGTAGATGTTGTTCGGGTCGCGCCCATTGTCAATGTCCGGGGCCACGTCCAGCCGCCAGCCGCCGATGCCCTCGCGTACCCAGGTCTGGCCGACGCTGTTTTCGTCCAAAAAGAAAAAGCGCCGCGTTTCCACGATGGTATTGTTCACGCGCGGGATGGTATCAAAGCCCGCCCACGACACATAATAAAGCGGATCGGGGTCGCCGGCGCAGGGCGCGGGCTGGTTGGCGCGCGGCGGCGCGAAGTAAAACCAGGCCCGGTAAGGGGACTTCAGGCTTTCGCAGGCGCCTTCCTGGCCTTCAAAGCGGTCGAAACGGTCGAAGTAGGGGCTGTCGCTGGACAGGTGATTAAACACGCCGTCCAGGATGATTTTGATGCCGCGCTGTTCCGCCTGGCTGACCAGCGTGCGGAAGTCCTCCAGCGTCCCCAGGATGGGGTCAATTTGCAGGTAATCCACCGTGTCGTAGCGGTGATTGGAGCGCGCCAGGAAGATCGGGTTCAGGTAGATGGCGGTCACGCCCAGGTCGTGCAGGTAGTCGAGTTTTTCGGTGATGCCGGCC
The DNA here is from genome assembly GCA_014338005.1 of Chloroflexota bacterium. Taxonomy (GTDB): domain Bacteria; phylum Chloroflexota; class Anaerolineae; order Aggregatilineales; family Phototrophicaceae; genus CFX2. Next base: position 26,561 of record QUBZ01000049.1, read on the forward strand.
AGGTCGCCGCCGTAGAAGTCGCTGTTATAGTAACCCTGGTCGCCCGCCGGGGCCAGCACGCGGCGGCCATCCACCGGCGGCTCGTTCCAGGTGTCGTGGAAGATCAGCGGCAGCGCGTCGTAAAAAACTTCATCGCCGTCCGCCGGGTTGTTGGATGGGTCGCCATCGCGGAAGCGGTCGGGGAAAATCTGGTAAACGACGGCATTCCGCATCCATTCCGGCGTGTAATATGCCGGGTCGTAAACCGTGATCTGGTAGCTGAGATCGGGGCTTTCGGCGTAGACCATGCCCGCGCCGCCTTCGCGGTGAGCCAGATAGGGGCTGCCGACGTTCAGGCGCGTATCGTCCTCATAATACAGCGTCTGGTTGCCGCGCGTGACGATAAAACGATACCACAGCACGGTGCTTTTGCCGCCCACGTCCAGCGTGGTTTCCCACAGGTCATACCCCTGCGGCGTGGTGGCGGCCACCCGCATCGGCAGCAGGCTTTGCGCTTCCTCGCGGGTGTTCCACACGCGCACGGTGGCCGAGTCCAGGTTGCCCGCCGCCGCACGCAGCCGCAGCGTCACGGTCGTGCCGAAGGGCGCCGCGCCGCCGGGTGTGCGATACAGGTCGGAGCGGCTGTCGTGGTAAAGCGCGCCGGGGTTGATGCCGGGGTCAGCCGCCGGGGCGGCTTCCGGCGTCAGTTCCGCCGGGATGTCCAGCGGCACGACGATGGCGCATACGTCCGATTCGGCAGCCTCGGCACATTCTTCGGTTGCCTCGGCAGTCGGTTCGGGCGCTGCTTCCGACGCCAGCGCGGACGGCTGGCCGCTTAATACCAGCAGGACGGCCAGCGCCAGCAGGGCCGCCGCTGCCCAAAACGAAAGCTTGTTCTTTTTCTCGCGCATAAATCATCGCTCCACACAAAAATTGTTTTGGACACAAACATGCTTCCATTGTACCCGCAACCCTGCCCGGCGGCAGCAAACTCTAATGCGCGGGCGGTGCGGCAGGCGGCCATCTGGCCTGTCCTGCTCGCTGCGCCCGGTTGCCGGTATCGCGGCGCGGACTACAATGGTTCTTTAGAGCTAAAAACATCGCCCCCTGCGGCGAAAAGTATAATCATCATGACCATTCTTGTGCTTGACATCGGCAGTTCGTCGGCGCGGGCGCTGCTGTTCAGCGACCAGATCGAGCCGATCCCCGACGCTGCGGCCAGCGCCGGTTATCACCTGACGACCAAACCCGACGGGGCAGCCACGCTTGATGCGGCGGCGCTCCAAACACACGTCGAAACCTGCCTGGACGCCGTGATGCTGCACCCGGCGGCGCGGGATATACAGGTCGTCGGCCTGGCGACCCTGGCCGGGAATATGCTGGGCGTGGACGCCGCCGGCGAACCGCTGACCCCCATTTACACCTACGCCGACACCCGCAGCGCCGAAGATGTCGCTTTCCTCAAAACGGCGGTGGACGCGGTCTCCAAACACCAGCGCACCGGCTGCCCGGTGCATACGGCGTACCATCCGGGGCGGCTGCACTGGCTTCGCCGCACCGACCCGGCGCTGTTCGCGCAGGTCGTCACCTGGCTGGATTTCGGGACATACCTGTACCGGCGCTGGTTCGGGCAGGCGGCGTGCAGTTTTTCGATGGCGTCCTGGTCGGGGCTGCTCAACCGCTCCGACCTGACCTGGCACCAGCAGTGGTTGTGGGCGCTTGATATAGACGAGTCGATTCTGCCGCCGCTGGCCGACTACAGCGACATGCAGAGCGGGCTGCTGCCGGTTTATGCGGCGCGCTGGCCGGCGCTGCGGGACGTGCCGTTCTGCCTGGCGGTTGGCGACGGCGCGGCGGCCAACGTTGGGTCGGGCTGCGTGGACGAGTCGCGCATCGCGCTCACCGTCGGCACGACCGCTGCCCTGCGGGTGATTTCCGGCGAAATTTTGCCGCACGTGCCGGACGGTCTGTGGGGCTACCGGGTGGACGCGCTGTATCACCTGATCGGCGGCGCGACCAGCGAAGGCGGCAACATCTATCACTGGGCACGGGAAACGCTGCGGCTAGAAGGCAGCCTGGAGGAGGCGCTGATGCAGCGCACGCCGGATTCGCACGGGCTGACGTTTTTGCCGCTGCTGGCGGGGGAACGCAGCCCCGGTTGGGCAGCCGACGCAGCCGGCGCGATCACCGGGCTGCGGCTGTCCACCACGCCGCTGGACATCGCCCAGGCCGCGCTGGAAGGCGTGGCGCTGCGGCTGGCGGCGGTGGCCGACCAGCTTATGCCGCTGGCCGGCCCGGATGCAGCGGTCAGCGGCGGGGGCGGCGCGCTGCGGCGCTCGCCGGCGTGGGCTTCCATCATCGCCAACGCGCTGGGCCGCCCGCTGCACCTGCTGGACGAGTCCGAAATCACGGCGCGCGGGACAGCCATCCTGGCGCTGCGCGCGCTAGGGCGCTGTGGGCTGGCGGATTTTCCGCCCCGTTTTGCCTATACGATTGAACCCGTCCCCGCAATTGTGGACATCCTGCAGGCTGCCCGCGAGCGGCAGGCCCGGCTCTATGAGCAGACCATTGGGGACGGGGCCGGTTAATCGTCGTCCATCTCCATTTCTTCCATTTCCGGCGCTTCGGACGAGCTGCCGAAGGTGGCGCGCAGCCCGGCGATGAACTGCGCCTTCTGCTCGGCGTTCAGGTTTGCCTCCGGGTGCAGCGGCAGATAGAACCGGGGCGGCATATCGTTATAGATGTGCCATTCCAGGTCGGCCACATCTATTTCACGCGGGTCATCTTCGGAAAAATTCAGCGCGGCGCGGCCTTTGTTCACATCCCGCGTCACCAGCCAGGACGCCGGGGCGATCTGCGCGTACCAGGGCCAGACGGTTTCGTTGCTGTGGCAGTCAAAACAGGCCTGGCGCGCCGTCTGTTCGGTCTGCGGCGAATCCCAGGCGATGAGCCGGATAACGGCAGGATTGGGGTCGCGCTTTAAGACCGGCACGAAGTTTCCCACTGGCAAAAGCTGAATTACGATAAACCCGGCAGCCAGCAGCGCCGCCAGTCCTAACACAATTTTTCGCCCACGCGGCATATTTTTTCCCCTGTAGCGAATCGGCTTCAGGGAAAAGCCTAACGCCGCCGGGCTTGCTGAATCCTAAACAGGTTTGAATTAAAAAATGAGGCGCAGCGCAAAAGGCGCGCCGCTGGCTGCCGCGCCCGCATAAGCCAGCAGGAACAGGGCGAACAGCCCGGCAAAACCGGCCATCTTACGCTGCATGGCGGCGTCCCACACGCCGTTAATCCAGATCATCGAACAATCCCCCGCCGGGCGCGCGGCCCGGCCCGTGCTAAATTTAATCTTCTCCTTCAGCATACACCGAAGCCGCATTTTGGACAATCAAGACAAAAAAAAGCGCCGGTTTATTGGCGCTTTTTGCCATTGTAGGAGCGGCTTTCTGGCCGTCGAACCGGATGCATAGAAGCGCGTCTCATATGCAGCCGGTTAAGGAATTTCTCCGCTTACCGGCCTTGTTGACCCCACCCCCAACCCCTCGCACTCAGGGGATATACGTCCCCATCCGGCTCGCCGAATTCAGGGATGGACACACCGCACACTCGCCGCTGGCCTCCCCTGAATTCGGGGGAGGTGGCGCGGAGCGCCGGAGGGGGTCAAAACACACCGGGCGCACAGAAGCGCGTCTCTACAGGGGACACGGGCAATTATTCACCGGCGGACGCGCACCGTCGCCAGCAGGTAGGCGTCGTCGTCGCGGTTTCCGTCCGCCGGGAGCAGCCGCGCGCCGTCGCGCCAATCGTAAACCGCCACCGTCAGTGGGTACTCGCCGGGCGGCACATCCGCCGGGATGAGCAGCGTGCGCGCGTCCGGCGTCCAGCGGTCGGCGGGCAGCAGCGGCGCGGGGACGCGCCCCCGGTCGAAACCGCCGTCCTGCTGGGCCAGCACGCGGCCATCCTCCGCCAGCAGGTACAGCCCGACCGAATAATCGGCCTGGGGCGTGCCGGCAGCGCGCCACCACAGGTCAAAATCGAGCGTCTGGCCGGGCGCGGCTTCGATCACCCCCGGCGGCGCGAACATCCCCAGCGCGATCTGCTGCCCAAACACCGCCAGCGGCGCGGCGGGCGCGCGCTGGTAAAACTCCGCCACCAGCACGCCCAGCACGTAGCGGCGCGTTAGCAGCGCATCCGGCGGCAGGGCGTCTATCGCCTCGAAGCGCACCGCCCAGCCGGCGTCCACCAGCCATACCCGCTCCGGCTGGCCGGGGTCTTGCAGCCAGCCGTTCAGCGGTACGATGTGGGCGGGTTGCCCCATCTCTCGGAGCAGGTAATAATCCAGGCTGTACGGCTCGCCGCGCAGCACGAACAGGTCATCCGGGCGGGCTTCGGCGGCCATCACGTCGGCGAGGCCGCGCCAGTCCGGCGTGAGGAACGGCCAGAACACCGGGTAGCGGGCGATGCCAACCGCCACGAAAACCAGCGCCGCCGCAGCGGCGGCCACCCGCCCAACCAGATAGCGGCTGACCCAGGCCAGCCCCGCGCCGAACAGGATGCACACGCCCGACAGCGTGAAAATCATATTACGTTCGATGAACCAGACGAAGCGGGTATTCAGCAGCAGGCTCAAAATCAGGGGGATGGTTAGCCAGATCAACAGCAGCAGCCCGGCCTGTTTGCGGCGCGTTCGCCAGGCCGCCGCCGCGCCGATGACCGTCAGCGCCGCGCCCAGCAGGTAGTCGCCGTTCCACACGCGGTCAATGTACGAGCGGATGGCGTAACCGGCGTCACGGGTGGCGTAACCCAACCCCTGCTGCCCCTGCCGAATCTGCCCCAGGAGCGGCGGCAGCCAGGGCAGGAACAGCACGCCGCCCAGCGCCAGCGCCGCCGCCAGCCGCAGCCAGTCGCGCCGCCGCAGCACAAACAGGCCGTGCAGCCCCAGGACAACTGCCATCCAGATGCCGTAATAGTGGGTGTATAGGGCCGCCGCTTGCAGCAGCGCCACCGCCGCCAGCCCGCCGTTGGTCTGCGGGCGGCGCGTCCAGCGTTCGTAAAGCCACACCTGCGCCGCCGCCAGCGCGAAAAACAGGGTGTAGTGCCGCGCCAGCCGCCCGAAGTAAATCAGAAACAGCGAACCGGTGGCCAGCAGCGCGGCATAAATGCCGGCCCGCCGCCCGTACCAGTCTGCGCCGGCCCGGTAAGTGCAGGCCACACCGACCAGCGCGCACAGCCCCGCCAGCCAGCGCAGCGCGATTTCGCCGTCCCCGGCCAGGCGGGTATAAAACCAGCCCAGCAGAAAATACAGCGGCGGATGCACGCCGCGTTCGGCGGCAAACGTCCACACCGACGGCAGATCGCCGCGCAGCGCCACGCCCATCCAGCTTTCGTCCTCCCACAGGCTGACGCCGTTCGCGCCGATCAGGTACAGCCCGGCAGCAAACAGCAAAATCGCCAGCAGAATGGCCGGAATGACGGGCGGCGAGGCCGGTTTTTGCGAACTGCGATCACTCCCCAGGCGCAACCGGCCAGGTCTCCTCGATGGTATCAAAATGAATCGTCAGCGTTTCCTCGACCAGATCGGCGGAGGCGCTGTTAAAATCCGAGTAAGCCACCTCGCTGATCCACGCGCCGTTGACCGTCCAGCGGCGGATTTCCACGTCGTCGTCTATTGCCACCAGCGCCAGGGTGCGCCGGGGCCGCACGATGTCGGCCTTCGCCGCCACCGTCTCGCGCAGCCAGCGGTTGAAGGGCGTATTGGGGTCGCGCTGCACCATCTTAACGACCTTAAAAGGCTCCTGCACTTGTTTGAGCGTGGTGGTGGTTTTAACATCCAGCTTGAAGGGGAAAAAGCCGGTCACACGCAGGATGCCGGTTATGTGTTCGCCGTCCAGCTCCAGGGCGAACTCATGAGCGGATAAACTATCAATCACCTGGAGGCCGGTTTCCTGGCCTGCCGGGACGATGGAGTCGGTCATCGGGGTTTCTCCTGTCAGCAGTGGGCCGGATAGTTTAGAAAACTATACCGCTTTGGGGTTTAAACCACAAACCGCCTGACGTGAGGGGGGGCACTGTCAGGCGGCTCGTAGAGGGAAGGGCTTGCCTATGGACTAGGTGACGCCAATCTCCAAATCCGGCTTGCCCGCAAATCTGGACTTATTTTCCAACACAACTCGCACCACTTCGGAGGAATGAGCACAACCCATATTCCAGATTTGCTTGACAATAAAGTTAACGCCGGTAACTAAAACCGGCGTTAGATTTAGATGAATAGCACATTAAAACGCGCTTATCCGCCCACCTGACCGACCGGCGCGATGGTCTGCGCCGGACCCGGCGTCAGGACTGCGTCCGGGCCGGGGATGGGGGTGGCCTGCGCGCACATCGTCTGCGCGCTGCTTAGTTTGCCGCTCACCTCTGCGCTGGACAGGATGCCGAGCGCGCCCTGATACTGCGCCGCCGCCGGGCAAAATTCGGTCTGCGCGGCCCAGGCGTCGCCGTAAGCGACATACTGGTTAAACAGCAGCTGCGTCACGTCGCGGTAGTTGGGGGCCTGGCGGTAGATTTCGCGCAGGGCGTTAATGGCCGCCGGGTAGTTCGCGCCGATGGTATTGAGCGCGTCCAGGTACAGAGTGGCGATATAGCGTTCGTAGCTCAGTTCCCCGATGTCCCCGAACTGTTCGGCGCGGTCGGACAGCAGGT
>QUBZ01000191.1 GCA_014338005.1 Chloroflexota bacterium
GGACACACGGCTCACGCCGATGTCAACGCTGCTCTGAACATTGCTTGTTGGGCGTCAGTCAATGCGCCTAATGTCTCGGATGCACCCGCCATCACTGCTGCTGTCACCGAAGCGGCGGGCGCAGCGCCAGGGACAAGCCCGCCGCTTTAGCGGCTGGTCATTGACATATTTTTCTATTTTTCCCTAAAAAGTTGTTCCCGTGAGTGGATGGTTATTGTACCCGGTCGAATCCATCAACGCCACGCGCCGGGCGAACCAATGCATAAAGGCAGGTTTTTACGCCTGCCCTTACATCCCTTACCCTCTTGGGGAAAAAATCGAATTGTCATCGGAGCGGGTTTTTAACCTCGCCCCGAACGGCCAGGCTGCGTATCAGCCCTTCGCCAGCATTTGATACTGATTCCAACGCTGCAAAACGTCGTTGTGAATAAGTTCTGCCAGCATTTGCGCGCGGTCCGGGTCAGCTTTACGCAGGACATTGAAGCGCGTTTGTTTGTACAGGAACGACTCCAATTCCTCAATGGCGATGCCCTTCGAGTCCAGGGTGAACGGGTTTTTGCCCTCAACCGCAGCCGGGTTATAGCGGTACAGCGGCCAGAAGCCCGTTTCAACCGCCTGTGCCTGAAGCGCATTGCCCTGAAGCGTATCAATGCCCTGCATGATGCAGTGGCTGTAGGTGATAATTAACGACGGGCCCTCATAAGCTTCGGCTTCGCGGATAGCGGTGATAGCCTGCGTCATGTTTGCGCCCATAGCAATCTGCGCCACGTACACGTTACCGTAGGAAATGGCAATCAAACCCAGGTCTTTCTTCGGCAGGGGTTTGCCGGCAGCCGCGAATTTAGCAACCGCGCCGCGCGGTGTCGCCTTCGACATCTGGCCGCCGGTGTTGGAATACACAGCGGTATCCAGCACCATGATATTCACGTTCTGGCCGCTTGCCAGTACATGGTCGAGGCCGCCGTAGCCGATGTCATACGCCCAGCCATCGCCGCCGAAAATCCATACCGACTTCTTGATAAGATTGTCGGCCACCGCCAGCATTTGTTTGCTTAAGGCGTCATCGTTCTGCGCCAGGGCCGCTTTAAGCTGTTCGACGCGCGCGCGCTGTTCTTCCACGCCTTCCGGTGTGCTTTGATCGGCGTCGCGCAGGGCGGTCAGCAGCGCATTCTGCCCCGGCAGCACTTCGATCAGCCGGTCGAGCAGTTCAAAAGCATATTCGGTCAGCTTGTTGATCGTCAGCCGCATACCGAGGCCAAATTCGGCATTGTCCTCGAACAGCGAGTTCGACCAGGCCGGGCCGCGTCCATCGGCGCGTGTGGTATACGGCGTCGTCGGCAGGTTGCCGCCGTAGATGGACGAACAGCCGGTGGCGTTGGCAATCACGGCATGATCGCCGTAAAGCTGCGAAATCAGCTTGATGTAGGGCGTTTCGCCGCAGCCGGAACATGCGCCGGAGAACTCGAACATCGGCGGAAGAAGCTGCGACCCCTTGACCGTGAAACGGTTAACCTTGTATTTGCTCAGATCAAGATCGGGGATGGACAGGAAGTAGTCCCAGTTTTGGGCTTCCTGCTCGCGCAGCGGCGCCTGCGGAGCCATATTGATCGCCCGTTTGTCGGTCTTTTGGCCGTTGACCTTCTCAAACGCCGGGCAGATTTCCACGCACACGCCGCAGCCGGTGCAGTCTTCCGGCGCGACCTGGACGGTATAACGCATCCCGGCAAACTCGCGGCCCCGGGCCTCGGTGGATTTAAACGTCTCCGGCGCACTGCCGTTGGCATACGCGGCATCAAATATCTTGACGCGGATGGTCGCGTGCGGGCAGACGTAGGAACACTGGTTGCACTGGATACAGATGTCCGGGTCCCAAACTGGAATTTCCGGGGCGATGTTTCGTTTTTCGTATTTTGAAGTGCCGGTTGGGAATGTGCCGTCCAGCGGCATGGCCGACACCGGCAGTTCATCGCCGCGTTTGGCGACCATCGTCATCGTCACATTTCTGACGAACTCCGGCGCATCGGCGGGGACAGGTACGCCTACTGCGCGCTGGTTGGTGGCCTGCGCCGGCACCTTCACCTCCTGCACGCGCTCCACAGCCAGCATCGCAGCGCGAACGTTCATATCCACGATGGTCTGGCCTTTGTCGCCGTAAGTGTCTTCAATCGCCAGCTTAATCATGTCCAGCGCCTGTTCCTGCGGCAGCACGCCGGAAATACTGAAGAAAGCCGCCTGCATGGTCGTATTGATGCGCCCGCCCAGACCCAGCGACTTCGCCAGTTTAAGCGCGTCAATCACATAGAAGCGAGCCTTTTTATCAATCAACTGCTGCTGCACTTCGCCCGGCAGATGCTGCCACACTTCGTCGGCGTCATACGGCGCGTTCAGCAGGAAGGTGCCGCCCGGTTTCAGCTTGCTCAGCATATCAAAACGTTCCAGGAAGCTGAAGTTGTGGCAGGCCAAGAAATCCGCCTGTTTGACCAGGTAAATGCTGCGAATTGGCTGCCTGCTGAACCGCAGATGCGAGGCGGTCATTGAACCGGATTTTTTCGAGTCGTATACGAAGTAACCCTGGGTATAAAAGTCGGTGGCTTTGGCGATGATTTTGATGGTGTTTTTGTTCGCCCCAACTGTACCGTCCGCGCCCAGGCCATAGAACATGGCCGTATGAACACCCGCCGGTTCGCTGGAAAAAGCCGGGTCATACGGCAGGCTGGTATTGGAAACGTCGTCGTTGATGCCCACCGTGAAATTGTTCTTCGGGCGATCTGCCGCCAGGTTATCAAAAACGGCTTTCGCCATGCCCGCGTCGAACTCCTTCGACCCCAGGCCGTAACGCCCGCCCACCACGACCGGCAGCCGCTCCAGGCGGTTGTCTTCCAGCGCCTCGTACAAAGCTGTCCGCACGTCCTGATACAGCGGCTCGCCCGCTGCGCCGGGTTCTTTGGTGCGGTCTAATACCGCGATTTTGCGAACGGTGCTGGGCAGCGCGGCAACAAACGCTTCGGAAACAAATGGGCGATACAGGCGCACTTTAAGGACACCCACTTTTTCACCATGCGCGTTCAGGTAGTCCGCCACTTCGCACAGCGTTTCGCCGCCCGAACCCATCACTACCACCACGCGGTCGGCATCCGGCGCGCCAAAGTAATCAAACAGATGGTACTGCCGACCAACCAGAGCCGCCAGCCGATCCATATATTCCTGCACGTCTGCGCCGACCTGCTGGTAGAACGGATTCGCTCGTTCCCGCGACTGGAAAAACACGTCCGGGTCCTGCGCCGAGCCGCGCATAACCGGGTGTTCGGGGTTCAGGCCGCGCTGCCGGTGGGCGAACACATACTCATCATCAATCATCGCCCGCATGTCATCGAAGGTCAGTTCTTCGATCTTCTGAATTTCGTGCGAGGTGCGGAAGCCGTCAAAAAAATGCACGAACGGGATGCGGGACTTCAATGAAGCTGCGTGCGAAACCAGCGCCAGATCCATCGCTTCCTGCACCGTGCTGGAAACCATCAGCGCCCAACCCGTCTGCCGCGCCGCCATCACGTCGGAGTGATCGCCAAAAATAGACAGCGCGTGAGTTGCCAGCGAACGCGCCGCGACATGGAAAACCGCCGGCGTCAGCTCGCCTGCGATTTTGTACATATTGGGAATCATTAGCAGGAGGCCCTGCGAAGCTGTGAAGGTTGTCGTCAGTGAGCCAGTTTGCAATGCGCCATGCACTGCACCCGCCGCACCACCTTCACTCTGCATCTCGACAACGGATGGCACTGTACCCCAGAGGTTAGGCTGATTTTCTGCCATCCACGCATCTGCCCATTCGCCCATCGAGGAAGATGGGGTAATCGGGTAAATGGCAATGACTTCATTCAGACGATAAGCAACGTAGGCTACAGCTTCATTCGCGTCAAGCGTTTTATATTCTCTTTCCGCCATCTTACTATCCTTCCATAAGAAGCTGTGTTGTCTCCATACAGTTTTACTCGACAACACACGTCAACACATCTGAAGTTACTCAGGCGATAGAAAGTAAAATGTCACTGTTTTTAACAGATTCGGGGAAGCTGCTCACCACTTAGCATGTCAATAATACGAGTCGCGCCGATTTTACTCTGGAGCGTGACACGTCCGGCTGCTTCTGGAGTCACC
>QUBZ01000192.1 GCA_014338005.1 Chloroflexota bacterium
TACATTGCCTTGTGTGAATTCCGTCGTAATCTGAAGCGCGTCTCGCCCGCTTTCATTGCTGATTTGGTTGCCTTTCACTCTTTTTACCCATGAGCCTTAATCGAAGCTCTTTTCTGTCTGAAGATTTTTGGAAATATACAGAAAGAAGGATTTGTTATGCCGGTTGAAGTGCAGTGGGCCAACGAAGACCACACAATCGTCTACCTGGAATACACAGGCTCGTTGACCTGGCAGGATTACGATGACAGCGTGGATAGGGCCTATGACCTGATCGGTACGGTAGATCACCCGGTGGATGTGATTAGCTATATGTACCCAACGGTGCGACTGCCCCCCGGCGATGCCATCAATCATGTCAAAGTCGCCTTCACCAAACGACCGCCCAATATGCGTAAGTGTTTTTTGATCGGCAGTGATCTGTTTGGGGAGATGATTGTGCGGGTGCTAATCAATATCAAAGGCATCCAGGAAACCTACATCCCGGTCAAGAGTGTTGAAGCAGCCCACGCAATGATCGCCAAACTTAACCAGGAAACACAAAAATCATAGAAACCAAGAAATTCAAAATAATATAATTTTTTAATCTCCGCCCGGAGCGGTCAAAACGTCTATTCTGCCGAGGCGGGCCGGTGGATAGGCAGACTGATGCTGAACGTGCTGCCGCGTCCCGGTTCGCTGGTGACGATCACTGTGCCGCCGTGCAGGTCCATGATTTCCCTGACAATCGCCAGCCCCAGCCCCGTGCCGCCGGCCTGAGTCTGCCGCGCGCGGTCGGTGCGGTAAAAACGATCAAAAATATAGGGCAGTTCTTCCGCCGCGATGCCGATGCCTTCATCCGTCACCCCAAAGATGACGCAGGCGGCTTCGATGCGGGTTTGCATCAGGATGCTTTTGCCGGTGGGGGTATAGTTGATGGCGTTGGCGACCAGGTTCACCAGCACCCGCTCGATCTGCCGTCTGTCAAGCTGAACCTCCGGCAGCGATGGCTCGGCATCCAGTTTAAGGGTCTGCTGTTTGGTGATGGCGACCGGTTCGTAGGTGTCAAACACCCGCCGCGCGATCTGATTCAGATCGCAGGTTTGCAGGTTGAGGGTAAGCTGGCCGCGATCAAGCTGCGACAGGGTACGCAGGTCGGCCAGCAGATTGCGAAGGTGTTCAACCTGGTTTTCCAGGGCGCGCATGTGTTCGTCCAGCTTTTCCGGCGACCGCTTGAGCAGGTATAGGCGGGTGCTTAAACCGCTGATGGGCGTCGCCAGGTCATGGACGGCATCGGCTATAAACCGCGCTTTAAACCGTTCGATTTCCTTAAGGTGCGTGATGTCGTGGGCGCTCACCAGGATGCCGGGCTGCCCGGTTTCGTCGGCCAGCTGCACCGGGATGAATGTCAGATCAACATCCTTACTGCTGCCATCCGTCGAGGTAATCCGCGCCTCGATGTGCTGCTGCTCCTGTAACTGCATGGCCTGAATCAACGCGCTGCCCACCATGACGATATGTTCATCGCTGCCGATGGCTTCCAGGATGCGTTCGATGCTCTGCGAGATGTGGCTGCCAAACAGCGCCTCGAAAGCCGGGTTGGCCGTGCGAATATCGCCGTTGGGCTGTGCCAGCGCCACCGCATCGCGGATGTTGTTCAGGATGATCTCGATCTGGTCTTTGGCGCGCCGCAGTTGGACGGTGCGTTCCTCCACCATCTCCTCCAGCCGGGCGGTGTGCTGCTGAAGCTCGGCGGCCAGCCGTTTTTGTTCGGTGATATTCCGGCTGTAAACCGCGAGCGCCTCGACCGAACCCGACGGCGACAGCACCGGATACACGCTGTTATCCCACCAGCCGGTTAAGGTGTCATCCTCCCAACGCTGGGGCTGGCGGGTCTGAATGACCGTCTCGAACTACCGGCGGCGCGATTCGCGCAGCTCCGGTTTCATCAGGTCAAAAATGCTGCGCCCGGTCAGGTCTTCGACCGTCGTCCCGGCGGCGTCGGCTATCGCCTTGTTCGGCGTCAGGAAAGTGCCGTCCAGGGACATCAGAAAAGCCACGTCGGTAGTGGCGTCCAGCAGCGCGCGCAGCAGGGCCTCGCTGCGGCGCAGGGCTTCTTCGGCCTGCTTGCGCTCGGCCAGTTCGTTCCGCAGCGAGTCGTACAGGCGGGCGTTTTCGACCGCGATGGCGATCTGATAACCCACGTTCACCAGCAGTTCGAGATGTTTTTCGTGATAAGCATCCGGCGTGTAACTCTGAACTGAGATGACGCCGATATTCTGGCTGCCGATTATCAGCGGGGCCATCAGGATGGAAGCCGATACCTGATTGGCCGCCCCCAGGTGTTTGTGCGTTTTGCGGCTCGCCTCGATCTGCTCCGGCGTGCGGTTGAGCAGCATCGCCTGGCCGGTTTGCAGCACCTGAGTAATCCAAGAGGAAGGGCTGAGCGTGCCGGGCGGCTGGTTCCAGAACTGCTCCATATCGTACATAACCGGAAAGGAAACTATCTGTGTATCGGGGTCGTGGAGCGCCACATAAAATACGTCCAGCGGCAGCAGCGTTTGCAGCTTCTCCAGCACGCGCCTGAGGGTGCTGCTTAAATCGGTCACAGCGGAAATGTCGCGGGCGATCTTGTTAATCGCGGCCAGTTGGACGGCTTTATTTTCCAGTTCTTGGTTCAGCCTGAGGATCGCCTCTTTAGCCCGGACATTCTGGGTAATATCCTGTGCCGAACCATAAAAACGAACCGGCCGGCCATCAGTTTCGCTGCGTTCCAGCCGGCGTTCGACATGCACCCAGCGGGTTTCGCCGCTTTTGGTGATGATTCGATAATCGCCGGGTGTCGGCTGCCCCTGGGCGGTCTGCCGCACGTGGCGGCGGACCTTCTCCATATCATCGGGATGGTAGAGCCTGAAGGTAATGTTCGTCTCCCCCCACTCGTAACCTGTCACCCGTTTGAACGACTCGCCGGTGATCCAGACAGGTATAGTGCCGCCGTCCGGCTCGATGTCATATGCATAAGCGAAATCGGAGATCATCTCGCCGATGACACGATACCGTTTTTCGCTTTCTTTAAGCGCCGCTTCCATTTTCTCGCGTTCGGAAATCTGTGTTTCCAGTTCCCGGTTGCGCTGCCGCAGCAGGTGTTCGCTGTGCTGGATGCGCGCGTAGTCGGCGCGAATGAAGCTCGCCCCCGCCCCCAGCAGCACCCCTGCCGCCCCGAACAGCGCCACCTGCTGGAAAAAACGGTCGGTCAGGGACAGCGGAGTCGTGTGCAGCGGCAGAAAACCCCGGTTTTCGCCCACCAGCAAAACCACCAGACTGAGGACGCTGAGGCCGGTCATCAGGATAACGGCGCGTTCGGAAAACAAAACCGCCGAATAAATGATGACGATGACGTAGGTGCTGATGATGGCGTTGCGGAGGCCGTTGAGGCTGAACGAGGCGATGGCGACAACCGACCACAGGCCGGCGAGAAACAAAACTTTCGCCATATGATGGCGGTTGACGCGCATCAGGAAATAACAAAACAGCAGGATGAACAGCAGCGCAGGCACAAAAATATATTGTGTCGCCGAGGGCGAAACCAGCGATAAAACAGCCGCGATGCCGATCAACAGCAGCAGCGTATAATGCAGCACGCGAAAGGCAAACGTCTGGTATTCATCATCCGGGGAAATGGGAGGCGCCAACAGACGCCTGAAACGGTCGAGTATGGTGGGCGGAGGCTTGTCAATTGCCATAGGGCCTCTTGTTCATCACAGGCTGCCGGAAGCATCAATGGTTGTCAGCCCACAAAGGGCTGATAAAGCCCTCCGGGTGGTTAATTCACAAACATCAATAATTATTATATGACCAAACCGGATCAGGACATCTTCGACCGTTAAGGTTTTTATTTTATTGGGCCGAAAATTTATGAACCCTATGCAGTTACGTGAATAAAAAAGCTGCTGTTTATTTGCATCGGCAGGCGAATACAACAGCTTGTTCAGCCTTCAAGGGGATATTCGGACGAAGTTTTTACGCCCCCAGGCCGGCCACCAGCAGGTCGAGCGCCAGCCCCGGCGCGATGCGTCCGGTTTTCATGCGGAGGTCGGTTTCCAGCAGG
>QUBZ01000193.1 GCA_014338005.1 Chloroflexota bacterium
AGTTTGACCTGAGCAGTCAGTTTCATGCTTCAAGCATAGTTCAGACCATTACATGTTGCAAGACATTGAATTCGGTTGGAGTTGGAGATTGAAAGGAGCGAAGGCGCATTCCTCCACCCGCTGAAGCAGGTGGTTTCCTGCGCCAAATCTTATGAAAAACCGCCCGCCTGCCGGCGACGGTGTGGATAGAGTGTTAAAGGCAGTCCCGCCGCCCTATGCGCTGATGGCCGCTTTTTGCCACAGATTCATCACGGCTTCCGCGATCTCGGCATCGTCCAGGTAAGTGGTATCCAGCACATGAACGAAATCGAGGCTGCGGACGGCCCATTCCCGTTTGAGATGGCCGATTGCCAGGGCGCGTTCATGTGGATTATGATAACGCGCCCCCATCGCCAGGTGCAAGCGGCGCAGCACCGCGTCCAGCGCCGCCACCAGGCAGATGATTGTTCCGGTTTCGGCCATCCGGCGGGCGTATTCGCCATGCTGGAGCGTCTGGCCGCTGATGCGAATCACCACCCCGCGATACAGCAGCACATCCCGCATGACCTCGGTTTCCACCGTTTTGAGTAGGGTTTCGCCGTAGCGGCTTCGCAGTTCTTCGACCGGCAAACCGGCGCGGTCTTCGATCTGGCGATCTACGTTGACGTAACGCAGTTTCAGCCGTTCGGCCACCTGCTGGCCGATCAGCGGCTGGTTGGGGCCGGTATAACCGGTCAAAATCAGGTTTTGGTCGCCGGGCAGCAGCAGCATACTCATGCGCGCCAGCCCGGAAACCAGTCATCCAGGATGGGCGGCAGTTCAAGCAGGCTGTTGACGGCGGCATCCGGGACGATCAACCCGCTCAACATCGGTGGGGTGGGCTGCGTGATACGCAGGACGGCCAGCAGCCCGGCGGCCTGCGCCCCGGCGATGTCCGCCGTCGGGTTATCGCCGATGAACACCGTTTCTTCCGGCAGCACGCCCAGGCAGTCCAGCGCGGCCTGGAAAATGGTCGGATGCGGCTTGAGGTAGCCCACGTCTGCCGCCGAAATACGGCAGTCCGGGAAGTAATCCAGCAAACCGTGCTGGGCGATTTCGATGTCGCGCAGCCACATCGGCTGGTAAGCATTGGTGACGATGCCGACCCGGACGCCGCTGGCGATCAGTGTGGACAGCGACTCCGGCACGTCCGGGAAGATGCGGCTGCCGGGGACCATGCCCCAACCGTAGGCTTCCAGGCAGTGGCGGCTGTCGAGCCGGCCAGGCGGCACACCCAGCGCCTCCGCCGTCTGCACCAGAATCGTCCCCAGATGCGGGGCGATAAAACTGGTGCGGCCTTTGTTCCACCCTTCGCGCGTGCGGCGGTAAAATTCCTGCACGAAGTTCTGTTCGGACGGTAGGGGGTGAACTTCCTCGGCGATGAAGGTGAACACGCGCCGGAGGAAATGCGCCTCGTAGGCCATCCACTCCAGGCTGACGCCGCTCCAGTCCAGCAGGGTATCGTCCAGGTCAAACAGGACTGCTTTTAAGGTTTTTGTGACTTCCATCGTTTTTGTCGTATCCATAACGCACAGCAGCGGCTAAAAGCCGCTTCGTTTAGCGGACGATTCGCGTCCGGCTGATAATGAATGAGCTTACCGGCTCGCCATCTCCGCCCGCGCAACCAGTAGGGTATGGTCAATCCCGGCGCGGTAGTCGGCGTAGCGGGGTTTCCAGCCCAACGCCGCTTTGATTTTATCGTTCCGCACCCGGCGGGAGGCAGCCAGGAGCGTCTGCTGCATCTCGTCCGTGAGCAGAGGGCGCAGCAGCGCCGGAGGGCCGCCGGGCGCGGGCTGTCCCAGGTTTTTCGCCAGGCAGCCGACGAACTCGGCGGGCGTGGCCGGGGTATCATCCACCACGTTAAACACCTCGTTATCCGGCATCAACTCGGCGGCCAGGACGAGCGCCGCTGCCAGATCATCCACATGCACCCAGGCGGACAGGGCGTTTTCATCGCCGGTGTACACGCCGCGCCCGCGTTTGAGCGCCTCGATTAATGTTTCCGTGCCGTCCTCGTGCGGGCCGTACAGCGTCCCCGCCCGGAGGACGCAGGCCGGGAGCGCGTCGTCCAGCACGCGATCTTCGGCGTTCAGCGCCGCCGCCAGATAGGGCGCTTCCTGGCGGGGCGTGGTTTCGTCGGCCCATTCGCCGCCCAGGTCGCCGTAGATAAAAGCATAACTGGGAAAGACGAAAAACCTGACGCCGGCTTCGACGGCGGCGCGCTGCAGGGCCGGCAGCCCTTCGCGGAGCGCCCGGTCGTTGGCTTCCCAGTCCAGGCCGCGCCGGGGGAAACCGTTGACAAGCTGGGGCGTCAGGTGCAGCACCACCTCGGCTTCGGCGGCGCGCAGCAGGCTTTTCAGTTCACCCGCGCGGAACGGGTCGGTGATAAACGCCGGGATCGCGCCGTCCTGGCGCGCCAGCGCCGCGTGGTCGGAGTCCGGCGTCAGGCCGGTGACGCGGTGGCCGCGCGCGACCAACTGGCGGGTGACGGCGCGCCCCAGGGCAGTCGTGACCCCGGTGATAAAAACGTTCAGGGGATTGGTTTGCATAAACGCTCTCTCGCTTGGGCAGGCTGAAACGGGTCTATTATGCCATTTTATGCGACGACGATCAATCGGCGCGCGTTGGGAACGAACCTTTGATGATGCAGGCTAATGGTTAAATAAACAGCTTCAGCTTTTCAAAATCCTGGCGCAGCAGGTCTTTCTGGCTGGCGCTGTACAGCACCACCGCTGGGTGATACAGCGGCACAACGTGGATTTCGCCGTAGGGCAGCCGCGTTTTGATAAGTTTGCCATGAAGCTGGCCGATTTTGCCGCGTTTTTCCGGCAGGTCGAGCTTTTTGAGCATGTAGGCCATCGCAAAGCCGCCCAGCGTGGCGATGACGCGCGGCTGGATGATGTCTATCAGCCGGTCAACGAAGGGCGCGTAGAAGGCCAGTTCTTCCGGCAGCGGGTCGCGTTTGCCGGGAAAATCAAGCAGCACGTTGGTGACGAACACATCCTCGCGTTTGAGGCCGATGCCGCGCAGCATCTCGGCCAGCACGTCGCCGGACGGGCCGATGAAAGGCCGACCGGCGGCGGCTTCGTTTTTGCCGGGCGCTTCGCCGATGAACAGGATGTTGGCGTCGGGGTGGCCTTCGCCCAGCACCGGAAAGTAGCGATTTTCGATGCGGAAGGCATACAGCGGCGATTCGGTCGCGCCGACCAGATCATCCCGCACGGCCTTTAAAGCCGCTTCCTTGCGACGCAGAGTTTCTGAGTCCGGGCGGGGTTTGAA
Organism: Chloroflexota bacterium; assembly: GCA_014338005.1. GTDB lineage: Bacteria > Chloroflexota > Anaerolineae > Aggregatilineales > Phototrophicaceae > CFX2. Next base: position 3,298 of record QUBZ01000193.1, read on the forward strand.
CGACGGATGCGCCGGGACGGCGGTTTTGATGGCAGCAACCAGTTTTTCGGCATCGTAGCTGAACCGCTGGTGGCTCAGTTCAAAGGCATTGCGGCGGCACAGCGCGGCCAGGTCATCCGGCAGTTGGGCGGGGGAAGGCATCCGCGCCCGCCCCACCAACACCGGGATGACCAGTTTGTTCTGGTTGAGGGCGCTGGCGATTTCGATACGCACGAAGTCGTTCCACTGGTCAAGCCGCCGCGCGCCGGTTTCGTCGGCCAGCGTCAGCCAGGATGGGCCGATGACGGCGATGAACACGTCGCAGGCGGCGACGGCTTCTTCAAGCACCTGGACAAAATCCGCGCCGGGCGGGATGTCGTCCACGTCCATAAACAAGGCGTCGCGCTCGAAGTGGCGGGCGAGATAGTCGTACAGGCGGCCTACGTAACCTTCACTGTCCTGGCGGCGGTAGTTGATGAAAATGCGGCTCATTGGCGCGTTTTTCCTGGTGCTGTCCGGCTCACTCCTCTATTGTAGAACAAAAGGTGGCATGTCGAGCTAAACGTTCAGCCCTCCGGCGGCGCGCCATAACACTCGCCGGCCAGTTGGGCGCCGAAACAGGCGGTGTTGGCCTGGGCGGTCATTTCGATTACCTGCCGGTCGGGGAAACGCGCCAGGATGTTTTCCCGCACACCTTCGGCCAGCGTGTCCCAGGCTACCACGATGTCGCTGTC
>QUBZ01000194.1 GCA_014338005.1 Chloroflexota bacterium
CCCCCAAACCCCCTCGCGCTCAGGGGACATACGTCCCCATTCGGCTCGCCGAATTCAAGGAGGGGGCTTAAAGCGACTCTTACTCCCCCTTTCTCCGTATACGGCGACCGGAGGAAGTCCCTTTAGGGAGGAAAGGGGGCCGGGGGGATAGGGGTTAATGTGACGCAAGATGACAGTTTGAAGCGATTGCCCTGCGGGAAAATCTGGCGGAAGATAGATTAAGAACAGCCATCCCCAAAACTGGAGCGACTATGCCGGAAGAAAAACAGCTGCCCGAATACGCCCGGCTCGTGCTGGTGCCGTTGGCGAACCCTGCCACCGCGCCGGCCCTGCTGGAACTGGCGAGCGCCCTGATCGAACCGGAAGAAGGCCGCATCCTGGCGCTGGTCGTTTCCACCGGCAGCGCCGAGGAACAGGCCGCCACGCTCGATAAACTCAAGCCGATCATTGAAGCGCAGGAAGCCGGCGGCGTCCCGGTCAAACTGGTGGCGCGGGTCGCTACCAGCGTGACGCGCGGCATCCTGGACGCGGCGCGCGAAGAAGGCGCTGACCTGCTCATCCTGGGCGTACGGCGGCACGGCGCGTTCAGCCTGGGCGCGATTGTCGAAAACGTGGCGGCGGCTGCGCCCTGCGACGTGCTGATTTACCGCACCGGCAGCGGCGAGAATTTCCGGCGTGTGGTCGTCCCGGCCAACGGCAGCCCGGAATCGCGCGCGGCCTGCCGCATTGGGCTGGCGCTGGCGCACCATCATGAAGCCGATGCCGAAGCCATCTACGCTTCGCCCGGCGCGTACAGCCGGTGGGAAGGCATGGCGCGCATCGAAAGTTCGCTGGCCGACCTGCGCGGGCGGCATATCTTTAAACGCACCGTCATCACCGCCGGAAACGCGGCCAGCGGTATCCTCGCCCGCCTCAAGCCGGATGATCTGCTGGTGGTCGGCCTGACCGACACCAGCCCGCTGGAACGCTGGCTGTACGGCGATTTTTCCAGCCAGTTATTGAACCACGCCCCCGGCCCGGTAGTGGTGGTCGAACGTTCCGCCGAGGGTAATCATCTGGCCGACCGGCTGCGGCGCGGCTTAAGCCGCTTTTTAATCACGCTCACGCCGGTGGAGCAGGACGAAATTATGTGGCAGGGGCAGCGGCTGGCGGTCGCCAACCTGGACTTTTTCGTGCTGGTGGTCATCGCGGCCACGCTGGCTTCGCTGGGGCTGCTGCTGAACAGCCCGGCGGTCATCATCGGCGCGATGCTGGTCGCCCCGTTGATGCAACCGCTCATCGCCCTGGCGGTCGGCCTGTCCGCCGCGCGCTTCGACCTGATACGACGCGGCGCGCCGACGCTGGTCGTGGGCATCCTGGTCGCGCTGGCCGTCGCCGGGTTCATCGGCGTCATCGTCCCCACCGCCATCCCCACCCAGGAGATGTTAAACCGCACCAATCCGTCCCTGGGGGACATCGTGGTGGCGCTGGCGTCCGGCTTCATCGGCGCGTATGCGACGGCGCGCAAGGACATCCCGGCAGCGCTGGCCGGGGTGGCGATTGCCGCCGCCCTCATGCCGCCGTTGTGTGTGGTCGGCCTCAACCTCACCTACGGCAACCTCGATTTTGCCGAACGCGCTGCCCTGCTGTTCCTCGCCAACATCAGCGCCATCACCGGCGCGGCCTGGCTGTGTTTTTCGTGGCTCGGCCTGCGCCCCAGGGGAACACACATTTTAACGCGCCGCTGGGTCGGCATGGCGATCAGCACCGCTTTTACCGTTCTGGTCATCGTACTGACAATGAACCTGATCGTGCGCACCAATGACCGGCCTCTCATTGAACAGCACTTGCAGGAGCATCTCGCGCCCGCCGAGCTGATGTCCTTCGATCTGCTGCCCGGCCAGCCGGCTCGCCTGGTGGCGACGGTGCGCGCCGGCGCGGCGGTCAGCCCGGAGGCGGTGCGCACCCTGCAGGACGCGCTGAATGCCAATCTGGCCCATGCCGTACAGGTCGAAGTGGTGGTTCTGAACGTCATTCAGCCGTCCGAACCGTGAATCTTGACTCCATACCCTGTCCGCTGTATAGTTGGGAAAGAATACATGAGCGGTCGCTCATATATTGAGACGTGGTATCTCTAGTGAATAAGGTGAGTCATGGCTCATGAGAAAACCTATACCATCGGCGGCATGGACTGTGCCAACTGCGCCCGCGAGGTCGAAACCGGCGTCGCTAAACTGAGCGGCGTGAACGGTGCGCGCGTGGACTTCGCCACCGCCAAACTGCACCTGGACGGCGATGTGCCGTTCGAGGTGTTAAAACGGCGCGTCGAGGCGCTGGGCAAGACGATTGAAGACCCCTCCCTACAAGGTAGAGAAGGACTTACTCCACACGTTATGGGATCGGGGGGCGGGGTTTCCGGCTTCGTGCGTTACCTGCTGGCGCGGCGCGAGACGCAGCTTGCCATCGTGGGCGGCCTGATTTTGCTGCTGGCGCTGGCGGCGCGGCTGCTGTTCCCGGCATTCGCGCCGGTATCGGACGCGCTGTACGTGCTGGCGACGCTGGTGGCCGGCTATCCGGTCGCCCGCAGCGGCCTGCGAACGCTGCTCATTAACCACGATTTTAACATCAATCTGCTGATGACAATCGCGGCGGTTGGGGCGATTTTCATCCAGGAAACCGCCGAGGCCGCCACCGTGATTTTTCTGTTCGCCATCGGCGAGGCGCTGGAAGGTTACACCGCCGACCGCGCCCGGAACAGCCTGCGCAGCCTGATGACGCTCGCTCCGGCGCAGGCGGTTCGGCTGCGCTCAACCCCGCCAGAACCCCTCCCCCCAACTTCAGATACAGAACGTTTTACCCCCCCTCGCCCTGAGGGAGAGGGGCCGGGGGTGAGGGCTGAAGAGGTCGTGCCGGTTGAGGCGCTGCGCCTGGGCGACCGGATTCTGGTCAGGCCGGGCGAACGTATCCCGATGGACGGTGACGTGTTAAGCGGCGAAAGCGGCGTCAATCAGGCACCCATCACCGGCGAAAGCCTGCCGGTACGCAAGACGCCGGGCGCGCCGGTGTTCGCCGGGACGGTCAACGGTGAAGGCGCGCTGGAAATCCGCGTCACGCGGCTGGCGGCGGACAACACCCTCAGCCGGATCATCAGACTGGTCGAGGAAGCCCAGAGCGTGCGCGCCCCCAGCCAGCGGTTGATAGACCGCTTCGCCCGCGTTTATACGCCCGGCGTGGTGGTCGTGGCGGCGGGTGTGGCGCTGCTGCCGCCGCTGCTGTTCAACGCGCCGTTTTACGACGTGCCGGGGGTGACGCAGGGCTGGCTGTACCGCGCGCTGGAACTGCTGGTGATCGCCTGCCCGTGTTCGCTGGTCATCAGCACGCCGGTGACGATCATCAGCGCCATCACGGCGGCGGCGCGGCGGGGCGTGCTGATTAAAGGCGGCGCGCACCTGGAAGCGCTGGGCAGCGTGAAAGCCGTCGCCTTCGATAAAACCGGCACGCTCACGACCGGCCAACCGGCGGTGCTTGACGTGCGCTCGATAGACTGCGAAACCGGCGAGGACTGCGCCGGGAACGAAGACCTGCTGGCGCTGGCGGCGGCGGTCGAGCGGCGCAGCACGCACCCGCTGGCGCAGGCCATCGTGCGCGCCGCCGAGGAACGCGACCTGCATCAGGTTTACCGGCCCGCCGAGGCCGTCACGGCACTGGCCGGGCGCGGCGTTCAGGGGCAGGTGAACGGGAAAACCGTCACCATCGGCAGCCACAGCCTGTTCGACCTGGAACACCCGCACGCGCGGGAATTCTGCGATCTGATCGAAGCTGCCGAGCAGCAGGGACGGACGGCGGTGCTGCTTTCTGATGGCGACCGGGTGCGCGGTTTCATCACCGTCGCGGACGCGGCGCGCGCCGACAGCCGGGATGTTGTGGATGAGCTGAAGGCGCTCGGCCTGTTTACCGTCATGCTCACGGGCGATAATGCGGCGGTGGCGGATTCGGTGGGGCGCGCGGTCGGCGTGGGGGAAATCCGCGC
>QUBZ01000195.1 GCA_014338005.1 Chloroflexota bacterium
GCCGCCGCTGTCGTCGTCCTCTGCCAGCGGCAGGTTGGCCGCGCCCGGCTGGAGCAGCGATAGGTAAGCATCAAAGGCGCTTGATTCGGCGCTGATGGTGATAACATCGCCGGCCTGCCCCTGGAAGCGGTAAATCGCCGCGCCTTCACCGGGCAGCAGCACGCTTTCGACCGTCTGCCCGTATTCAACTGGCCGGACCGCGGCGGCGCTGACTTCCAGCGTATATCTCCCGGTGTCACCGCCCAGGCTTTCGGCCATGATGGTATAAAGACCGTCGGCAGGCAGCTGCAGCAGGGCGATAAGCGCGTTCAGCCCGCTGCCGCCGTCGTCATTACTCGCCAGTTCCAGGCCGGAGGGGTCAAGCACGCGCAGGAAAGCGTCAAAATCACCGGAAATGAGGCTGATACTCACGATGTCCCCGGCGCGGCCTTCCAGCGTATAGGCCGCCGAGCGCGCCTCGTCCGTCAGCGCCCCGGTGACGGCCTGGCCGATGGTGATGCTGCCGGCAGGTTCCGGCATGGCCGGCTCGGTTTGTGTGGGTGTGGGTTCGATAGGGGTGGGCGTGATGTCCGGTTCGACCGTCCCGGTCGGTGTGGGCGTGTCCGGCGCGACCGGCGTCGGCGTCGGGCCTTCGAGCGCCTCCAGCGTCAGCGTGAAGTCCCCGACGCCCATATTGGTGTAACTGCCCGCGACGATGGTATACAGGCCGTCCGCCGGCAGCGCAAAAGCCGCGATGCGCGCGTCGCTTCCGCCCGCGCCGTCATCGTCGGCGGCCAGCGCGACCCCTTCGGCATTTTCGAGGATTAAATAGGCGTCAAAATCGGTAGATGCCAGCGTAATGGTCACGACCAAGCCGGCGCGGCCTTCAAATGTATACCGTTCGACCGGGCCGGCGGACGTGAGCGTCCCCGCCGCCGTCGCGCCGATTTCCAGCCGCGCGCCGGGGGCTTCGGGTGTGGGCGGCGCGGCGGTCGGGGTCGGGCTGGTCTGAACCTCTGCGCGCGCCAGCGTCAGCGTGAAGTCCCCCACGCCGGTGCCGTTATAACTGCCGGCGAGGATGGTATAGTCGCCGTCGGCGGGCAGGGTGAATGCCTCAATGCGGGCGTTAAAATTCCCGGCGCGGTCGTCGTCGGTCGCCAGCACATTTCCGGCGGCGTCTTGCAGCGTCAGGAAAGCGTCGAAATCGTCCGAAGTCAGCGTGATGGTGAAAACCTCGCCCGCGCTGCCGGAGAACACAAAAGCCGCCGACGGCATCTGGCGGGTGAGCGCGCCGGAAAGGCTGTCCCCGGCCTGGATGCGCTGCGCCTCCGCCGGCGGCGTGGCTGTTGGCATCAGGGTAGCGGTCGGCGCTGGGCTGGGCGAGGCCGAAACACCGGCCAGCGCCAGCCGGTAGCTGCCGGTCGAGATGCGGTTGTAGCTGTCCACCAGGATGGTATAAACCCCATCGGCGGGCAGCACAAACGCAGTGATGCGGGCGTTCTGGCCGCCCGCGCCGTCGTCATCGCTGCTCAGTTCCGTGCCGTCCGGCCCCAGCAGCGTCAAAAAGGCGTCGAAGTCATTCGACTCCAGCGTGATGGTCAGCACATCGTCGGCGCGCCCCTCAAAACGATAAGCGGCAGAGGGCGATTGAAGGGTGAGCGTCCCGGTGACGGTTTCGCCGAGGGTGATGGGTGTTTCGGTTTGCGCCGCCGCCGGCAGCGCGGCCAACATCGCCAGCAGCAGGCCGAAAATCAACAACATCGGGTTACGAGGCATGAGGCGTTTCCTTAACAGGCACGAGCGGGCGAACCCGTCTCGCTGGCAATCTCAACCTGTATTGTAGCCGAAAAAAAGCGTTTGGGCATGGCGGGCGCTGCGTAAACGTGTTAAAGTGCGGATCATATTCAACCGCAGTCGGTCGAGGTGTGTGGTAATGTTAGCGCAACTGGCAGTCCTGGCGCGCCCGTTTTTGAACCTGCCCTACGTGCGCCGCACGCGGCGTAATCATGGCCTGGAACACGCCACCATTCATCTGCTGTCCCGGCATCAGTACCGCCTGTCCGGGCGCAGTTCCGACACAGGATTCGTGCTGCTGGGCGACGTGCCGACCGAAGCCGTCGAACGCGCCGTCCACGAGGCGCTGCGCCGGATGCGCGCCGGCGAGCATAACCTGGCCGTTCATCCCAACTGCGGCACGAATCTGGTGACGACCAGCCTGCTCGCCACCCTGGTTGGGCTGGCCGGTTTGAGCGGGGCCAACCGGCGCGACTCGTTCAGCCGGATGCCGCTGGTGATGATTTTGATGATGGGCGTCATTCTGTACTCGCAGCCGTTGGGGCTGTCGCTGCAAAAATATTTCACCACCGAGGGCGACCCCGGCGACCTGGAAGTGCTGGGCATCAGCCGCAGCGAGATCAGGCTGCCCATCAGTGACCACCCGCTGACCGTTCACCGGGTCGAAACCCAGTCCAGTTAACCGGCAGCGCCCATGTCCAAACCGGCCAAGACCTTTTACATTCTGCATGGCGATGACGACTTCAGCCTGGAAGCGGAAGTCGCCAGCCTGCGGGCCAAGATGGGCGACGAACTGAACACCGGCGAATTCGACGGCCAGACCGCCAGCGCGCCGGAGGTTATCAACGCCGTGTGTTCGTATCCCTTCCTGGCCGACAAACGGCTGGTGATCGTCAAGGGGATGCTGTCGTGGATCAGCCGCAAAGGGGCGGGCGAAACCGGCAAACAGGCGGCGGAGCGGCTGGCCGAGGCGCTGCCGGCGCTGCCGGAATGGGCGCGCCTGGTTTTTGTGGAGCGCCAGCCGCTGATGGAAACCAATCGCTTCGTCAAACTGGCGAAAACGCTGCCCAACGGCTACGAAAAACTGTTCGCTGTCCCCAAAGACGCCACCGGCTGGATCATCCGCCAGGCGCGGGAAAACTACGGCGCGGACATCGAACCGGCGGCGGCGGTGGCGCTGGCGGCGGTCACGCAGAACGACCTGCGCCGCGCCGATAACGAACTGGTCAAACTGGCGAGCTACGTGGACGGCGCGCGCCCGATCACCGAAGATGACGTGGCGCTGCTGACGGCCTGGGTGGCCGAGGCGCGCGTGTTCGACATGGTGGATGCAATGGCCGAAGGCCGCGCCGAGGCGGCCCTCAGGCTGCTGCACCTGCTGCTGGACGAACAGGACGAAGACCCGTTCCGCCTGTACGGCATGATCGTGAGGCAGTTCCGGCTGCTGCTGACGGCCAAAGAATATTTGGCGGCGGGCGGCCCGCCGGGGCAGATGGCCGACGCGCATCGCCTGCTGGCCGAGATCACCATGGCGACGGCCGAGCAGCCGGCGCAACTCGATGCGGCGGCCGAGCATCTCGCCACGGCGCGCCGGCTGGCCTTGGTCTGGGGCCTGCACTGCGTCCATACCGAGGACGCCAAGTCGTTCCAGGATATGATCAACAAGGCTTGCCATTGGGCGCTGAAGACCGATCTGGTCGATATCGGCGACCGGGTGGTGATCATGGCCGGCATGCCGTTCGGATCGCCGGGCAAGACCAATACGCTCAGGATCGCCCGCGCTTCTTCAGAGCACGCGTAGGGAAATTTGCGATAGGCGTACTTAACCTTCAAATTGTAATCGTCATTCCCGCGTAAGCGGGAATCCATAATGAAATCAAAGAACTGGATCCCCGCTTCTCGCCTAGGCGAAGCCGGAGCCTCGCTTCGGCGTAGCCTGGTCGCGGGGATGACATAAAATATGTGTTCTATTTGAACGTAGCCTGCCCTAAATCAGCCCGGCTTCCCGCAACGCCGCCTCTAAACGAGCCGGTTCGCTGAAATGATGGGTCTGGAAGCCCAGTGCGGCGGCCGCCGCCGCATTGTCCGCCCGGTCGTCGATAAAGAGCGTATGCTCCGGCCTGACCTGAAAGCGGCGCACGGCCAGGTCGTAGATGCGCCGGTCGGGCTTGATGATCCCCTCGCGGCCCGAGACGATG
>QUBZ01000050.1 GCA_014338005.1 Chloroflexota bacterium
GCTTACAGTGTGAGATTGAGACCCGGATGGTCAACCAGAACACGTCCGGCCATCCTGACCGCCTCAAGTTCGTTGAAAACCTTTGGTCACTGGCTTAGTCTCCTGTTACCAGCGTATGGTTGTTTCTTCATCTCTGGTTTCCCCTGTAACTTGTGAGCGTTTTTTACGTATTGGCATATAGCACACAATAGCCCAAACAACAGGGGAGATGACGCGCCATGCAAAATGGACACAAACAGGTGCTGGTGGAAGTCCGGGGACTCAAAAAGACGTTTAAACGCAAGGACGGCACGGTGGTTGAGGCCGTCAAAGGGATTGATCTGGATATTTATCGGGGCGAGGTGTTCAGCCTGCTGGGGCCGAACGGCGCGGGCAAAAGTACGACCATCTCGATGTTAAGCGGCCTGCTGTCGCCCACCGGGGGCGAAGCCAGCATCGGCGGTTATTCGATTACCAGACAGCCGTTAGAGGCTAAAAAACTGCTTGGCGTCGTGCCGCAGGAAATCGCCCTGTACCCCACACTCAGCGCCCGGCAAAACCTGGAATTTTTCGGCAGGATGTACGGCCTGCATGGCAGCGAACTGGCGAAAAGTGTGGACGAAGTGCTGGACTTTATTGATCTGCGCGAACGCCATAAAGACCGTATAGATACCTTCTCCGGCGGTATGAAACGCCGCGTCAATATCGGCGTGGGGCTGCTGCACAAACCGCAGCTGGTTTACATGGACGAGCCGACCGTCGGCGTGGATCCGCAGAGCCGCCGCCGCATCCTGGATACCGTCATTCGTTTGAAGGAAGAACGTAAAATGACGGTGCTGTACACCACCCACCTGATGGAAGAATCGCAGGAACTCAGCAACCGGGTCGGCATCATTGACTACGGCCAGATCATCGCGCTGGGGACGGTGGGCGAACTGATCCAGAAGGTGGGCGAGGAAGACCGGTTGATCTTCAGCGTGGGCGAGCAGCAGATTCCCGACGCCCTGCTGGAACGCTTCCGCGCCGAAGTGCCGGGCATCACCAGCGCATCCTACGCCGCGTCGGAGTTCAAGCCTGTGCCGGGTTTGGAAGACTCGGCGGAACTGGTGATCGAAAAACGCTCCACCGGCGCGATGCGGGTGGTGCGCTCCGGGCAGGTCTTGGACGGCGAAATCACGGTTCATGCCAAACGCGGGCGTAAGGCACTGCCGGATTTGCTGCGGATCGCGGACGAAATGGGTGTGGACATCCTTTCGGTCGAAGTGCGCGAGCCTGACCTGGAGGCCGTGTTCCTGCACCTGACCGGGCGAGCGTTGAGGGAATAGGCCATGCTGCGGAAAATCTGGGCTATTGCATACGTCAACCTTTACCAGACGTTCACCGACCGCAACCTGATTATCATTATGATCGTGACGCCGCTGGTGCTGGCGACGATCATTTCGCTGGCGTTTGGCAACCTGGGGGGCGGCAGCGCGCCCATTCAGAATATCCCGGTGGCAATCGTCAACCTGGACGAAGGCGCGTCGGGTTTTAACGGCGGGCAGATTATGGTCGAGGCGTTCGTGCCGCCGGATGGCGAACCCGGCGCGCCGGCCAGCCAGACGCCGGACTGCCCGGAGACGGAGGCGGCGGCATCTACCGCGCCGGCCATGTCGCTGACCGACCTGACGGACGCAGTGCTGCTGGACGATGCGGCGGCGGCCAAAGCCGGCGTGGACGAAGGCAGCTATGTGGCGGCAGTCATCATTCCGGCGGATTTCAGCCAGAAGATGTCCTACAGTCTGGCCGACCGGCAGGTGGAAGTCAGCAGCATTGAGGTATACGGCAGCAGCGCCAGCCCGATTTCGGCCAGCATTATCCGCAGCGTGGTGGAGGGTTTCGCCAACCAGCTTTTGACCGGGTTCGTGGCGGCGCAGGCCACCATCGAAACGGTAGGCCAGCAGTTCGGTCTGGCAGGTATGGGCGCGGCGGCAGCCAATCTGTCGCAGGCCATTGCCTGCGCGTCGGGGCGCACCATCGTCTCGATTGAACAGCAGACGGTCGAAGGCGAGCAGGCCGATTTTAACCCGCTGGTGCTGTTCGGTTCGGCGCAGGCGGTCTTTTTTGCGCTGTTCACGGCCAACGCCACCGCCGCGACCATCCTGGAGGAGCGGCGCAACGGGACGTTCCAGCGTATGGTGATCTCGCCGACGCCGCGCGTGATGATTTTGTTCGGCAAGCTGGTCGGCACGTTTTTGATCGTTCTGGTGCAGCTGCTTTTCCTGTTTATCGGCTTTACGGTGATCGGCAGTCTGCTGGAAGGCCGGTTCCAGTCCATCTGGGGCGATAACATCATCGCCATCGCCCTGATGCTGGTTGCGACGACGGCAGGGACGGCGGGCGTGGGCATGATTACGGCGGCAGTTGGCAAAACGGCGGAGCAGGCCAATATCATTGGCAGCATCGTCAGCATATTGATGGGCATCCTGGGCGGCGCGTTTTTCGCGGTTAATGCGCTGGGCGACTTCGAGTTCCTCACCCGCCTGTCGGTGGTGCGCTGGGGGTCGGAAGGTTTCAGCAAACTGGCCGGGGGCGATGCGAACATCCTGACCAACGTGATCTTCCTGGCGATCCTCGGCGCGCTGTTTTTCGGCATCAGCCTGCTCATATTCAACCGGCGGAAGGATGTTTAACGATGGACAAGTTATGGAGCGTGGCTGCGAACGACATCCGCGTTACGTTTAAAGACCGGACGATCTGGCTGCAGCTGGTGATTATCCCGGTGGTGATTATGTTTTTCATCGGGCTGGCGAACGGCGGCTTTGGCGGCGATGGCGTAGTGAAAATCCGCCTGGATGTGTTCGACCAGGATAACAGCGCGCTGTCGGGGCAGCTTCTCGGTGATCTGCGGGCGGCCAACGAGGCGCTGATTTTATGCCCGATGGACGGTGGGGAGGACAACGCCTGCCGCCTGAACGGGACGACCCTAACGGAAGAACTGGCGGCGGAGCGCGTGAAAAACGGCACGACGCAGGCGACCATCATCATCCCCGCCGGTTTTGGCGAAGCGGCGCTGGCCGGCCAGCCGGTGAGCCTCATCTACCGCTCGCAAGAAACGCCCGGCCAGGCCAGCCCGGCGCTGGGGGCGCTGCAAGCGGTTGTGCAGCGGGTGGGCGGCGCGGCTGTCGCGGCGCAGGTGGCCGTTCAAACCACCGGCAGCCTGGCTGTTGAAGACGAAGATGGCTTCAAACAGGCCGTCTATGACGACGCCAGCGCCCTGTGGAACAGCCTGCCGCCGACCGTGAGCTTTAGCGAAAGCGCGGCCAAAGAAGGCCGCCGCCCGTCGGGTTTCAGCCAGTCGGTGCCGGGCATTGGCACGATGTACGTGATGGCGGCGACGGTAGTGGTGATGTTCGTTTTTATTCAGGAGCGCAAGCAGTGGACATTCCAGCGCATCCTGACTATGCCGGTCGCGCCCTGGCAGTTCGTGGGCGGCAAGCTGCTGGCGCGTTTCATCAACGGTATGATTCAATACGGCGTGGCCTTCGCTTTTGGTCTCATCGTCGGGGCATATTTTGGCGACTCGCCGCTGGCGCTGGTGATGGTGATGGTGGCCTTTGCGCTGTGCAGTACGGCGCTGGGGCTGCTGTTCGCCACACTGGTAAAAACCGAACAGCAGGCCGGCAGCGTGATTAACCTGGTGGTTTTGATCGCCGCGCCGCTGGGCGGGGCGTGGTGGCCGCTGGAAATCGTGCCGGAGTGGATGCGGACGGTCGGCCACATTTCGCCGATTGCCTGGGCGATGGACGCCTTCCGCAGCGTAATTTTTTACGGCGGCGGCGTGGAATCGGTCGTTACGCCGGTGCTGGTGCTGCTGGGCATGACGGCGGTTTTGTTTATCGTCGCCGTCAGCCGCCTGAAGTATGAATAACCTGTAGCACATGTCGGGCATAATCAGATATGATGATGGGGCGGGTCAAAATACCCGCCTCGTTGTGTTTGACGGCGGAGAAAACCACTTTTTGAACGTGTTTCGATTTGTTCGGCGGCTCGTCTGGCGTGGGCTGCGGTGGGGGTTTTTGCTTGGCCTGATGCTGACGCTGCTGCAATATTCCTCGGTTCCGCTCGGACTGCCCTGGCACGCGGTGGCGGCGCTGGCGCAGGATTACCAGTTCGACTATGTGACGTGGGAACTAAACGCGCTGGCGGTCAAGCTGGAGCAGACGCTTTACGGCCAGCACCCCTTTATGACCGAAGCGGCGCGCAGCGGGTTCGTGCGCGCTTATATGGCCGATTTGCAGCGCGCGCAGGCGTTAGAAGCGCAGATTAACACGCTGTTCGCCAACCCTGAAGTGCCTGACCCGCAGACTGCCAGCGCCGCGCCCCGCGCCGAACGGGATGCCCTGCGCGCCGGCCTGCGGGAACGGCAGCCGCTGGCCGAAGCCATCCTGGAAGGGCAGGTCGCGGCGGTGCTGGCCGAACAGGGATTCGCGCTGGCCGGGCAGATTTTGCCGCCGGTTTCGGCGCACTTCACCCGCGTGCCGAATCTGCTGGTGGTGTCGCCGCGCGACCAGATTCGTTTCGATATTTCGATCAATCTCGACCCGATGACGGTGGAGGAAATAACCGCCCTGGAGTCGCTGATTGACGAGCGGCGGAATGTGTCGTCGCTGGTTGTGCCGCTGGGGGGCATCGCGCTGTACCCGGCGATGGTGCTGGAAACGTCGTCCATCCCCTGGGCGCTGGAAACCATCGCGCACGAGTGGCTGCACCATTATTTGTTCGCCTTCCCGCTCGGCCTGGCTTACTTCGACAGCCAGACGTTTGCCGGGGAAACGCGCATCATCAACGAGACGACCGCCAGCCTGTTTGGGAGGGAAGCGGGCCGGCTGGCGCTGGCGCGGTATTATCCCGATCTGCTGCCGCCGGAAGCCGCCGCGCCCCCGGCCAACCGCGAAAATGCCGAACCCGCGCCGGATGTACCGCCGGTTTTTGACTTCGGCGCAGAGATGGATCGCACGCGGCGGACGGTGGATGACCTGCTGGCGGCAGGGAAAGTCGAGGAAGCCGAAGTCTATATGGCCGAACGGCGGGCGCTGTTTGCCGCCAATGGTTACATGATTCGCAAGCTCAACCAGGCGTATTTCGCTTTTTACGGCGGCTACCAGTCCGGCGCGCCGGGGGCGGGCGGGCAGGACCCAATCGGCCCGGCGGTGCAGGCGCTCCGGGAGGCCAGCCCGTCGCTGCATGACTGGGTGGTGACGATGCGCGGCATCACCAGCCGCGAGGCGCTTTTAGCGGCGCGCGAGCGGCTGGCCGGGCCGTGAAGTTTGGTTATTATGTTGAAGGAGGCCGTATGTCACAGCTTGAACCGTATCTGACCCGCAAAACTGCCGTACTGGCAGCACGCCGCGCCGATTATGAAACCAACCCGGACTCGGCGCTGATTACGCTGAAAGCCTCGTCCAGGGTGGCGGGCATCACCGGCGCGCGCCCAACGCGCATGGGCGAAATCGTCTTTGTGACCGACTCCGCGCCGGGGCTGGCCGGACACGCCCTCGGCCCGACCGCGCCGGAAATGCTGCTGGGCGCGCTGGCAAGCTGCCTGGTGCATACCTATCTTATCCAGGCGGCGCTGCTGGACATCCCGCTCGATCATGTGGAGATCGAAGCCAGCGGGCGGCTGGACATGACGGGCGTGGTCGGCCTGCCGTATAAACAGCCGCCTCGGATGCAGGACATCACTTATACCGCGCGCGTTGACTCGTCCGCGCCGCCGGAAGCCATCGAGCGGATGCACGCGCTGGTCGAGGAAACCTGCCCGGTTCTGAACACGATTCGCTACCCGGTAGACGTGCGTCGGGAATAAATAACGTTTGATGCCAGGGCTTCGGACGCATAGTGGCGCGTTCCTATAGAACCTGCGACCGGAGGGCCGCCGAATTCGGGGAGGGAATGGTCTTAGCCCTTCTCCCCTGAATTCGGGGGAGAAGGGTTGGGATGAGGGGGTCTGGCCCCTGCGATTCAAATCTACCCCTCGAACTGCCATTCCTTGAGCATGGCCGCCAGCAGCGTGGCGCGGCGCGGCAGGCTGTCGAGGACGACGTGTTCGTGCAGCGCGTGCAGGCCGTCGCCCTGCGGGCCGAGTCCGTCCAGAGTGGGAATGCCCATGTGGGCGGTGAAGTTGCCGTCACTGCCGCCGCCGCTGCCATCTTCGCGCACAGTCAGGCCGTAACGTTCGCCGATGGCCTTGCACTGGGCGAACGAGCGCGCCATCTGCTCGTTGTGTTCCATCGGGCCGCGCGCATGGTGGACGCTGATGCTGAGCTTCGCGCCGGGAATGAAGGGCGTCAGCGAAGTGATTTTTTCCTTGATTTCTTCCCAGGCCTGGGCAGTCATCGTCCGCACGTCCACCTGGGCGGAAGCTTTGGCCGGGATGACGTTGCTGGTACTGCCGCCGTGAAAAACCGTCACCGAAACCGACGTGCCGTTTTTCAGGTCATTGAGGCCGTGTAACTTGAGCGCCTGCTGCGCCAGTTCGATGACGGCGTTGATGCCCTGCTCCGGCGCATTCCCGGCGTGGGACGGGCGGCCTTCCACCTCGATATGGTATGTGCCGACGCCTTTACGCCAGGTTTTAAGCGCCTCCTCTTTGGTGGCCGGCTCCATCACCAGCACCAGCCCGGCCTGCGCCGCCAGTTCCTTAATCACCGGCTCGGAATGAATGCTGCCGACTTCCTCATCGCTGGTCATCAATATCCAGATGGGGCGTTCCGGCAGTTCGCCGCGTTCGACCAGGCCGCGTATGGCCCACAGCGCGACGGTGATACCGCCTTTCATGTCAATCGCGCCGGGGCCGAACAGCCGGCCTTCGTCGTCAATGCGTGTCGGGCGTTCGGCCAGCGTCCCCTGCGGCCAGACGGTATCAATGTGAATCAGGAACATAATGGGTTTGCCGGGGGCGTTTTCGTTCCACTTCGCCAGCAAAAAATCGCCCACCTCGGTCTGGGGCAGGCGCGTCACCGATGCCCCCAGGCTTTTGAATTCGCCTTCCATAAAAGCGCCCAGTTTATCCACCAGCGCCTTATCGGTGGTAGGCGTTTCGTAGCTGACCAGCGTGGTGAGGAACTCCACCATTTCCGGCTGGCGGCCCTTAAAATAGGTAAGTAAATCCGACATGAACGTTATCCCTTGTATAGATGGGTTAGGACACAGACCCGGTTTTTCATTCCAGAGGATAGCGCGTATTCTTCCGGCGCTGTGAGATTTTCCTCACAAGTTTAGCCCAATCAATCGTTCCGTCAGGCAAACAGTATTCGCTGCCAAATTGGAGCGTGAATTTATTAATGATTTTCCCGTACTCTTCCTGGAACTGCTCATTCCGCTGTTTTGCCTGATACCCCAGTGGCTCAATGATCTCTGTGTACAGATCATCATGATCCGAGACGAAACGCCAGAAATCCTGGCCGCACAGTTTTAGATAAGTGCCGTCTCGCTGATAAGGGTTAGGCTCTGTTCCATACGAGCAGCCGTTAACGGCAACAAAATTGAATTCGGGATAGGCTGGTGACAAAATCCTTTTTGCATTTTCGAAGTTAAGCAGCATTTTCTTGATCTGGCTGGAGTTTCCCCAATTGGGGCCGGATTTAATCTCAACCATAAAAACCGTATCATCGTTCGTAAAAATCAGATCAATGCCTTCCAGATCGGAAGCGGGCTTCACGCCACCATAAACCTTTCCACACACGAAGACCGCAACCCCTTCAAGAAAGTCACCGAACAGGGTTTCTTCTTGAGAGGACAAAAACGCATCCAGAATGCTTCTGACCAGGCCTTCAGCGGTAAAGATATTTTTAGCTTTGAACAAATAAGGGTTTTTCCTGACGAGCAGCCCATTCAGCGTTAGTCTCTCTAGCTTTTGAAGTTTCTTATTATGAAAAGTTTCGATATGGGTTTTCAAATACATCCTGAAGATTGAGCGGGTTGGCAGTCATAAAAGAGGCTCTTGGTAGGTAGATAATTGTTTTGCTACAAGATCATAATATTCTGGCATAATCTCTATGCCGATGGCTTTTCGCTGCATCTCCAGCGCAGCCATCACAGTTGTTCCACTCCCCATAAACGGATCAAGGACGGTATTTCCCGGTTTCGTAAACAGCCTGATGAACCACGCCGGTAAAGCTCTTGGGAAGGCCGCGCTGTGGTTTTTGTTCGCTGTTTCGGTGGATAAGTGGACAACGTTGGTCGGATAGACCCGCTCCCGGCCTACCCAATTGGAGACATTCTTCCCAAAGCCGCTTTCGACTTTTGAATTATCTCTGATTTTGTCGGTCTCACTAAGATTGCTCAACCTGGATTTCGCCCAATCGCCGATTGGAAGCATAACCTCATTCTGATACATGTGGAACGATCTGCTTTTATTAAACTGTAAAAGGCGTTCCCATGCGTCGCGGAAGCGTTTAGGCCATTTACCCGGATAGCTGTTTTTCTTGTGCCAGATGAATTCTTCAGTCCAGAGCCAACCCTGCCCACGCATGGCCTTGATGAGATCCAACACGTAGGTATGGCGTTCGCCATTAACGACTCGTTCTTTGATGTTGAGAATAAAAGTTCCGGTGGGGGTCAGCACCCGCAGGAGTTCCTGAGAAATGGGCAAAAACCATTCGACGTACTGGTCAGGATGTACCCCTCCATACGTCTTCTTGCGCTGGTCGGCATAAGGTGGCGAGGTAAAAATCAAGTCAACAGAATTATCACTTACCTCGCTCAGTTTATCTCGGCAGTCTCCCAGGATGATTTTGAAGCTTCCCACAGTCTGACATTCTTTATCCGCAACATTCAGCTGGAGATTTATTATATCGGCAGCAGCCTTGATTACCAGACCTTTAAAACGGACACAGATCGGCGGCGGTGTATACCGGGCTGCGGCTGCCGTACCGGTTAAGCAGCCCGACCGCCTCCGGGCGAGCGGTAATTATAGCCTGAACGTCGCGGCAGGCGCTATTGAGATTATTGGTGGTCTGGAAGGTGTTCCAGAACGCCGTTATCATTTCGGCATACACCGGGGCAGCGGGCGGCGGGAACGAGTCCAGCGCCGCCTGGAACGCGCCCAGGGCTTTTTCGGTCTGGTCGGTGTAGGCGTACAGCAGCGCCAGCCGGTAGAGTGTATAACTGCGGAACAGCGCCGGCTCGTCGTTGAACCAGAAGCGCAGCCCAGTATCGCCGCGAGCCAGTTCAAACAGCGAAATCGCCTGTTGAAAGTCGGCGCGGCGGAAGGCGCGGTCGGCTTCGTGGATGACCTGGACAAGAAAACGCGGCGGGTCAAGCTGCACGACCGACAGCGCGTAATACTGGCCGTTCCAGTCGTAGATATTAAGGCCGGTTCGCAGCGGCCCGGTAGCCGAAGTGCCGGTGCTGGTCAGCCGGACGGCCACTTCCAGCACTTGGTCGCCATCCACATCGCTGGCGGCGGGCAGTTCGACGCTGGAAATGGCGCTGTTGAGCAGGTTGATGAAGCGCCCCTCATAACCATCCCAGGCCATCAACAGCGTGCGGTAGGCGCAGTCGTCCGGGTTTTCGGCGCTGCACTGCCGGCTGGCGAACAGCAGTTCCGCCCTGCCGTCATAGGTCATGTCGCCGGCAAAAATGATCTGTGGCATACTGCCGGTGATGGACTGGTACAGCGGCGCATAACGCCCGTTGGCGCAGCCCAGCACGAGCAGCGTGCCGCCGTCGCCGGGCGCGTTGTAGGCCAGCAGCAGTTGGGGCGCGCCCACGCCGATAAAATCCAGGTCGGCGCGGACGATGCCGTTTTCGCCCAACAGCCCCCAGCCGTCGCGCAGCAGGCCGGTTAAGGCGTCCGCCGAACCGCCGTCGGAAACAAAGCGCGTGATGGCGGCGGTGGCTTCCTGGCCGGTGAGCGGTCGGGGCGGCGGCTGAGGGTCGGCCTGGGCGGGGCAGGCGGCGTAATCGGGCGTGGCCGTCGGCAGGTTCGCCAGCGCCACCGCCGTCGCGGGGTTCGCCAGCCGCGAACTGCCGCCATCCGGTGCAGCAGCCAGGGTCGGCAGCAGGCCGCGCACCAGCCGCCCCGGTGTCACGGTCGGGAACGGGATGGGTGTAGGGAGCTGCTCGGCGTTCGGCTGCGGCTGGCAGGCGGCAAACACCACACAGAGCGCGGATAACAGGCATAATCGTCGTACCATGCGGCAAAGTATAGAGCCGTCCGCCGGATTCGCGCAATATCAGGGGAGGGAGGAATTATGACCGAAATCCAGATTCGACCGGCTGCGGAGGCCGACCAGGGTTTCATCCGCCAGATGGTGCGCGACGAAGACCTCGACTTGGTTTCCCATTGCGCCGCCGAATACGGATACCAGCGTTTCATCCGCCAGATGGTGCGCGACGAAGACCTCGACCCGACGGCATTACACTGGTCGCACTTTTTGATCGCGGAAGCCGAAGGCGAAATCGTCGGGATCGGGCAGGTGCGGCCTTACCCGAAGTGCCGGGAACTGGGCAACCTGGTGGTCAAGGAACCATACCGTCGTCTGGGGGTGGGCGCGCAGATCGTTAATGCCCTGCTGGAGCGCGAAACCGGCGTGGTTTACCTGGAGTGCCTGACGCACAACGAACGGTATTATGCCCGCTTCGGCTTCAAACGTATTGCCTGGTGGCGCGCGCCGATGCCGCTCAAACTGAAAACCGGTATGGGGCAGGTGGTGGGGCCTCTGCTCGGTTTTCGGGTGATCGTCATGCGGCGGGATTAACCCTTCCCCTCTCCAAACGTGCCGGAGAGGGGGGATAAACCGCCGGCGGCGAAAATCACTGTTTATCGTCGCCCAACTGCTCGATCATGCGGGCGTCGTGAGTGAGGTTGCGGTAGCGAATGACCATGCTGGCGATAAACAGGCCGAAAATGGCAAACACCACGATCAGCCCCAGGATGAGATAATCGGTCGTGTAGGGGATGTTATCCATCGGAAAACGCCTCCGTTCAGCTTAGGGCTTTCATCTTTAAAGCCTGGATGTGCTGGTTAAAGTTCTCCAGGCGGATGCGATACCACATCAGGGTGATGGGGACGAGAACAGCCCAGACCGGCATATTGACCATCAGCGCCGTGCGCACGCCGGAGGTGGCGGCCACTTCAAACGCGCCCTGCGCCATGTCCGTCTGCACACTGGGTCCGATCACAACCGGGTGAATGGTATCCGGGCGGATGCGGGTAATCACCAGCGTGATGATGACGGTGATAAACGCCAGGATGCCGTAAACGGCGGCGAAACGGCGGCGCTGTTCCGGGTTTTCGATGCCCTGCCGCAGCATGATATACGCCGCGTAGGTCAGCACCATGATCGCTTCGGAAGTCAGGCGCGGGTCCCACGTCCACCAGGTATTCCAGATCGGGCGCGCCCAGACCATGCCGGTGACTAGGTTAACCAGCGCCAGGGCGATGCCAACTTCCACACCGGCCAGCGCCAGGGTATCCCACTTGACCTGCCGGGTGCGTAAATACTGGATGCCGCCGATAACCGTGCCGCCCAGCGCCACAAATGCGCCGATGAAAGCCGGCATGTGAATATAAAAAATGCGCTGCACGTCGCCCTGGTCAATATCGGTGCGCGCGTTAAACAGCGCCATATACAGCCCGACCAGCACAGCCAGCGGCGTGATGATGGTCAGCGCCACCAGCAGGCGCGGCCTGCTGCCGGTTTCGGCCTGCTGCGTGGGCAGCGCGGAAGCATCTTGAACCGCAGTCATTGAGTTCTCCCTCCTCAAATCTTACCGGAAAAAATCGTAACATATCTACTAAAAATTGCAAAAAATTAACTGATTGCTATGCTTCTCCCCCGGTTTATTCCTCAATCACGTATTCGAACAGCAGGTAGCAGGCCACCAGATAAATAATATCCACCACCACCAGGATTTGCGGCCAGGCGATCCAGTCCGCGATGGGGGTTTCCGTCAGGATATTGGTGGATGCGCGCACCGCCGCCAGCAGCACCGGCAGCGCCACCGGCATCATAACGATGGGCAGCAGGCTTTCGCGGGCGCGCGTCTGGACGGTCATCATCGCCAGCAGCGTGCCGACGGTGGCAAAGCCGAACGTGCCGAGCAGCAGCACTACCAGCAGCCAGGGCTGGAGCAGGTTTTGATTGTACAGAATGGTCATAATCGGCAGCAGCAGCAGTCCGACCACCAGGGCGAAAACCAGATTGCCGGCCAGTTTGCCGAAAAAAATCGCTACCCGGTCAATCGGGGCCAGCAGCATGGCGTCCAGGTTGCCCTGGTCGCGCTCCATCGCCAGGCTGCGGTTGAGGCCGAGGATGCTGGCGAAAACCACCGTCACCCACAAAACGCCGCTGATGGCCTCCTGCCGGGCGCTGCGGTCAAGTTCCAGGGCGAAGCTGAAAATGAGGATGCTGAGCAGGGCGAACAGCCCCATCGAACTGACCAGTTCGCGGCTGCGGAGTTCGATCTGTACATCCTTGCGGACGATGCTCAAAACGGCCTTGAGGAAAGGGGTTTTCATCGGGCGCTGACCATACTGGTAGTTTCGGTATAAATGGCGGATAAACGCGCGCCGTCAAGCCCGGCGGTGGGCGCGTCGTAACCGATGCCCCCGCGCGACAGGATAACCACGCGCCCGGCCAGCGCCGCCGCGCTGTCAAGCTGGTGGGTGGTCATCAGGATGGTGCGCCCGCCGGCATGGGCATCACGCAGCAGGCCGTCCAGCACCGACGAGGCGTCTACGTCCAGACCGGTGTAGGGTTCGTCCAGCAGCAGAATATCCGGGTTGTGCAGCAGGGCGCGCGCGATGCTGAGGCGCTGCTGCATCCCGCGCGAAAACGTCCGCACCGGGTCGGCGGCGCGCCGGGACAGGCCAACCTGTTCCAGCAGTTCCGCGAGGCGCGCGTCCACGCCGGCGGGCGGCAAGTTGTACAGGCGGGCGAAAAAGCGCAGATTTTCGCGGGCGCTCAGGTTTTCGTACAGCAGCACTTTATGGCTGACCATGCCGATCTGGGCGCGGACGGCGGCGGCTTCGTCCGGCAGCGTCCAGCCGCCGATTAAAATCTGCCCGGCGGTGGGTTTGCTCAAACCGGCCAACAGGCGCAGCAGGGTAGATTTACCGCTGCCGTTGGGTCCAAGCAGGGCCACAAATTCGCCGCGCGTGATGCCCAGGTCGAGCTTACGCAGGACGGGCAGCAGGCCGTAG
This sequence comes from Chloroflexota bacterium, assembly GCA_014338005.1. Lineage (GTDB taxonomy): Bacteria > Chloroflexota > Anaerolineae > Aggregatilineales > Phototrophicaceae > CFX2. Next base: position 13,173 of record QUBZ01000050.1, read on the forward strand.
GCTTTCACCAGGGCGCGGGTTTCGATGAGAAAGTTCCGAGTTTCGAGTTCCGAGTTTAACGTCACAAACGATCATCTCACTTGGCGGTGGTAGGCGCGGGTGTCGGGTCGAGCGGCAGCGGTCTGCCGATGGCGTCCGGGTTGACCAGTCCAAGCGCGCGTGTATAGGCGACGACGGCGCGGCGCTGGTCGTCGGTCAGGTCATCCAGGAAGGCCGGCATACTGTCGCCCACGCCTTCGGTGATGATGGTGTACAGCGTCTTGTCGCTGAGGGTCATCATCTCCACCGGGTCGGTCAGGTCGCCTACCGGGCGGTTGATGTCCGCCGCTTTCGGCCCGTCGCCGCGCCCGCCCTGGCCGTGACAGTCGGCACATGCCGTTTCCCAGACGGCGCGGCCTTCGGCCAGGCGTTCCGGCGTATAGTGCAGGGTGTAGGTGAAGTAGGTCACGGCCCAGCGTTCCGCTTCCGGCAGGGCATCCTTCCAGGGCGGCATCATCCGCTCAATTTTGCCGGCGGCGATAAAGGCAAACCGTTCCTGGGGCGTTTTGTCCCAGGATGTTTCCATCTCGACCAGCTTCGGGGGCGTGGGGGCGGCCCCGGCGCGCACCATCGGGCCGTCGGCCAGCCCGCGCTCGCCATGACAGGCCGTGCATTTGTCGGCAAACACCCGCGCGCCAAGCGCCATATCCGGCGCTTCCAGCGGGTAGCCGACATCCGGGATGGAGGTGAAGCGGGGCGTAGGCATCACCAGGGCGAAAGGTTCGTCCGGCTGGCCGCAGGCCGCCAGCAGCAGCAGACCCGCCAGCGCCACCCCGCGCAGGCCGTAGGCCGGAAACACGCGCGCGGACATTCAGTGAGCAGCCCGGCGGTGGGCGGCGACGGCACGCTCAATCACATCGTCAATGGCGTGGTCGAGCGCCTCCTGGTCGGCGTCCGGCACGATCATATGATGCTGGTCGAGTTCATCCAGCGCCTTCAAAACCTGGATGCCGCGCTGCATCCACTCCTCGCGCTCGACGTGATAATCTTCCGGCTGCATCTTGCCGGTGGAAAAATCTTCGTCCAGGTCGCGCAGGTTGGTCAGCACGCGCTCGTAATAAATCAGCAGGCGTTCGCGCTGCTTCTGGATGATGGCCTCATCGGCGGTATAAACCGCCGGCGCGCGCCGCAGAAACGGCCAGGCGATTACGGCGACGGTCGCCAGCGCGATCAGCAGCGAAAAAACAAGCCCTTCAATGCTCATGGTTGTTAAACCCCGGTGGCAAGCACGCGGTCAAGGATGGCGCTCAACTGCGCCTCACTGATCTGCTGCATGATAAACTCGACGACTTCGCCCCGCTGGTTGATGATGAAGGTTTCCGGCACACCCTGGATATTGTACAGGTCGGAAATTTTCGTGCCGAGATCCAGGCCGTTGGGGTAAGTCTGGCTGTATTGGGCGATAAACTCCCGCGCGCCGCGTTCGGTATCGGTGTAGGCCACACCCAGGAAGGTCACGCCCTGATTTTGATACCGTTCCCACACTTTTTGCAGCGCCGGCGCTTCCACACGGCACGGCCCGCACCAGCTCGCCCAGAAGTTGATGACCACCACCTGCCCCTTCAGGTCGGCCAGGCGGTAGGTGTCGCCGTCCAGGGTGGTCAGGGTGAAGTCCGGCGCGGGGCCGGCAGTGGGCTGCGTCTGGTTGCGTTGGAGCAGGGCGATGCCAAAAACAACCGCCACCAGTACAATGCCAACCAGCAGCACAATCGAACCCAGGCCGAGACGAAAGCCGCGCTGCGGCGCGGGTTCGTCGGTTTCAAACGGTAAATTTACGTCGGTCATGTTGTATCTCAATCCGTTAGCTAATCACCTTCGGATTCCTGCTCCCACAACTGGCGGGTAAGCTGGATGTGGCCGAGGTGTATGGCGGTGTGTTCCAGGGCGTGCAGCAGCGCCCAACCGGCGGTGAAAGTACGGTCGGTGCGGGGCGAACGTCGCTCGGAGTCCAGGTCGGCCAGGGTAAGACTTTCAAGCGCCTGCCGGGCGAAGTCATCGGCCTGAGCTAACCGCTGCCGGAGCGCGGCCTCATCCAGCCCGCCGGCGCGAAATTCCGCCTCGCGGTCGCGGTTGAAGGGCATCTGCGCGGCCATGTCACCGATCCAGAACCGCTCCGCGCCGGCTATATGCGTCACCAGCGCAGCGATGGAATTGGTATCCGGGGCCGGCGTCCAGTCCAGGGCGGCGGGGGTCAGGCCGCCGATGGCCTGCTCGATGTCGCGGTGCAAGGCGGCCAGACGCTCCATATAGTCGGTAAAAAACGTCTGCATGGTTTATCGCTTTGCTTGCAGATCGCGCTCCAACCGGGCGCGGTAATCATCATCAGAAACCGGCGCGCCCGCCGGGGCAAGCGCCGCCTGTACGCCGCGCCCGCGCCACCAGCGCAGCAGGGAGAACCCCGCCAGCGCCACCACCAGCGCGCCGATCACCCAGGGCGTCACCAGCGACAGCGCCCGCAGCGTGGGGTCCTGCGGTGTACCGACCACGCGGTCGCCGTAGCGGCCCACAAAATCGTTGATGATCTCCTGCTCGGTATAACCCTGTTCAAGCTGGATGCGGATTTCGTCGCGCCACTGGGCGCAGGCCGCCGTGCCACATACGTCCAGCGGGATATTCTCGCACACCGGGCAGTACATCTTTTTAGCGATGGTGTTCACCTCATCCGCCGTCACCGCGCCGCCGTCCTGGGCCAAAACCGGGACGGCCAGCGCCAGAAGCGCGAACAGAACCATCATGATTGTGCGGATATTTTTGAACCTGTTCATGCTTTAGCCCTCGCGCGCCCGTTGATCGGCGCGGCCTGGCGCAGCTGCGCCGGCACGGTTTCGGTCGGCCAGGTGCCGATGAGCGTGCCGAGGATGAGGATCACCCCACCCCACCAGACCAGGTTAATCAACGGGTTGATATACACTTTAAAGGTTGCATTCTGGGCGCTGGTTTCTTCCCAGCCGACCAGCAGCACGTAATAATCGGCCTCGGCGGTGCTGTATGACCCGGCGATGGTCATAGGCATGGTCGGGTAGATGTCCTGGCGCGGGCGCAGGCGGGCGAGTTCCCGCCCATCCCGGCTGATGGTCACATCGGCGATCTGCATCCGGCGGCCATCTTCGGCAATCGCGTCGGTAAAACCATCATAACGCAGGCTGTAACCGCCGAAATCCAGCGTTTCGCCAACGCTGAGGGTGCGCTGCGTTTCCTGCTGGAACAGTGTGCTGCCGATGACGCCGATGCCGATGACGGTGATGCCCAGGTGAACGACGTAACCTCCATACCGGCGGCGGTTGCGGGTGAACAGCGCCCCAATCGCGCGCGGCCAGCTTTCGCCCAGGCTTCTGCGGCGGGCGGTCGCGCCGCGATAGGTTTCATACAGCGCCACGAACCCGGCCATACTGACGATGCCGTAACCAAACAGCGCGCCGGGGTCGCCGGTGTGCTGCGTGATGACCACCCCAACCAGCAAAACCGCCGTCAGCGCCAGCGGCACAATCAGCGACCGGCTCAACCGCCGCAGCGAAGTCGCGCCCCAGGCCGACAGCGGCGCGATGCCCATCAGGATATACAGCGCCACGAACAGCGGCGGCGTCACGCGCAAGAAGTAGTCCGTCCCCAGGGTGATATTTTCGTTCATGAACAGTTCCGACACAACCGGCGCGCCGAAGCTGCCCCAGAAGATGGCGACGAACAGCATCACAAAAACGACGTTGTTCAGCACAAACAGCGATTCGCGGCTGAGGATGTTCACAAAACGATGCTCGTCCTTCAGTTCGCCGCGATTCCAGCGCCACAGGATTAACCCGGCGGAGATAAGGCTGATGATGGCCCAGAAGAAAAACATCGGGAAGCCGATTTCGCTGCGGGCGAACGAATGTACGCTGTCAATCAGCCCGCTGCGGGTGGCGAACGTGCCGAAGATGACGGCGCTGAAGGTGCCGATCACCAGGAACATATTCCAGACCTTCAGCATCCCGCGTTTTTCCTGAATCATGACGCTGTGCAGGAAGGCCGTGCCGATCAACCAGGGCAGGAAAGCCGCGTTTTCGACCGGGTCCCAGCCCCAGTAGCCGCCCCAGCCCAGCACGTCATACGCCCAGCGCCCGCCCAGCAGCAGCCCCAGGCTGAGGAACAGCCAGGCCACCAGCGTCCAGCGGCGGGTGGCTTTAATCCAGTTGGTGGACAGGTCGCCGGAGGCCAGCGCCGCCATCGCAAAAGCGAACGGGATGACAAAACCGACGAAACCCAGGTACAGCATGGGGGGGTGAATAATCATGCCGAAGTGCCGCAGCAGCGGGTTAAGCCCGTTGGCCGTTTCGGCCAGCCGCTCCGCTGTAGGCGCTGCCGCCCCCGCCGGGATGAGCGCCGACGAGACGGCCTGGCTGCCGACCAGCCACCAGCGTTCAAATGGGTTTTCGTAAAACAGCACCAGCCCGACAAAAAAGGCCAGAGTCGCCATCGTATAAGCGATGACGTAGGGCATCAGCCGGCGGTGCGTGCGCCAGTTGATGAGCAGCGCCGCCGCCGCGAACAGGCTCATCAGCAGCGACCAGAACAGCAGCGAACCTTTTTGCGACCCCCACAAAGCCGTGAAGCGGTAAAAAGGCGGCGTGGCCGGGTCGCTGACCGACCAGACATAACTCATCTGGTACTGTTCGGTCATCAGTGCCACCACCAGCGCGCCGGTAGCGACCAGCAGCAGCAGGAAGGTGAGCAAGGCCGCGTTGCGGGCGCTGACGATCAGGCGCTCGGCGTGGCGGCGTCCGCCGATGACGGCGACGACGATGGCGTACAGCGCCGCGACAAAAGCGAGAAAGGTAGATACAAGGCCGATTTCAGCTAACATTATTCGCTCGGTTTCTGCTTAAATACGCCTGTCAGGTTTTATTCATTCGGGATGAGATCACTCGTCATAGATGTTCGGTTTACGGAGGGGCGGGTTTGGAAACCCGCCTCTACAGCCGTCGGCATGAAGACGCAGGTTTACGCGCTCGGCTCGACGATGGCTTTGCCGGGTTCGGCTTCTTCAAAACGAGTCGGGCATTTGAGCAGCAGTTCGGAAGCATAAAACACGCCGTCTTCACCGAGTTTGCCGGTGAGGATGGCCTGCGCTTCATGCTGGAGCAGGTCAGGTTTGGGCTGGTTGACGATATGAACCGGCAGCCGGGTGGCATTCGGGTCGTTGGCCGCCTCGTAAAGCGTCAGCGCCAGGTTTTGATACTCGGTCGGGATATGGGCGATGGTGAAATCCATGATGAGGTTCTGGCCGTCGTACTGGATGGTATCGCCGATGACCGCGCCGGAGATGCGGACGGTTTTACCCACATAATCGCGGTTCGCCACCAGTTCATCTACCGTGATGAAATACCGCGCCCCGGCGCTGGTGCCGGAGATGATGAGGTAAGCGACGGCGGCCAGGATGAGCAGCCCGCCGATGAGGAATTTAAGCCGTCCGCCGCCGGCGGATTTTACGGTGGGGGACGCCGATTTTTCCCAGGTTGCTTCTGCCATGTTCTGTACTCCCATGCCCTACTTATATCAACAAGACGCTACCATTATAACTAATTATGAGCGCCGCCGTCATTGATGGGCGTCAAAGATGACATTCGTCGTCGGCAAATTGTACAAAATGCCCCCGCGCCGGACAAGCGCCGCCGGCGCGGCGAAGATGAGAAACTGCCGCTAGGATTCATCCGGGGTTTCGCGGTAGTTTTCGCGGGCGATGACAAAAAAGCCCACCGCCGAAACCGCCAGCAGGCCGGTCAGCAGCACCAGCGTGGGCAGGCCGGGGATAGACTCGGCGGCAGGCTGAGGGGCAGCCGGTTCGGTGGGTTCTTCCTCGGCATAAACCGGCAGCGCCAGCGCCAGGCACAGGGTAATCAGGACGATGAATTTGGGCAGTTTAGACATAACATTCACCGGCTTTTGTCTCCTTAAAAGCTACAGCCAGCATCACGACGCCACTTTTCGATTATTTTAGCGCGCTGCCGCGCGTCCCGCACTATTCCGGCGACGGCCCATCCTGGCTTTCCAGGAATATCAGCAGGTCGGCCAGGTCTTGCAGCGTCAGCCGGTCGCCGAAGTTGTTGGGCATGACGTTGTTGTAACCGGGCGCGATGTAGTGGCCGGGCTGGACGATGCTTTCGACGAGATACTGCGTCACCGTGTAACCATCCAGCGCCGGGTCGGCCAGGCGTGTTTCTTCGGCGCGGGTGAGCGTGCCGTCCAGCGCCGGGGCGGCCTCGCCCGCCTGGGCCACATGGCAGCCGTAGCAGGCCAGCGTATCGCTGTTGTACAAAAGCTGGCCGTTGAGTGGGTCGCCGCTCACGGCGTCCAGCAGCGTTAGAATACGCGCCACGTCCGCGCCGACAAACCGGGCGGCGATGTCCGGCGGGATGTAACCGCACTCCAGCGCCAGTTCCTGGTAGGCCGCGCCGACCTGGAACAACTGCTCCAGGGCGGCCTGGGGGTCGTTTTCGGCCATTTTCGGGAAGGTGTCAAGCGTATTCGCCAGTTCCGTTTGCCGCCGCAGCAGGTCGGCGGGGTCGCAGATCAGGGGCGCGTCGTCGGACTGCGCCAGCAGCCAGCCCGCGCCCGCCAGGACGGCGGCCAGGGCGAACAATCGAATTATAATCTTTACCGGCATACAGGTCATCCATCCAGGTTACTGCCGCGCTGCCGGAACAATTTCCGGCGTCCGGCCTTAGTTTACCCCTGGCGGGCGGCATTGCCCATACCTTTGTACAGGGCGGCTTCTGGCCTTCCGTTCGGGACGGCCTGTTCGATGGGCGGGTGCGGGCGGGCGATTTTTGTGGGATAGTCTTGATTAAATCAATGAGCAGAAGGCCGGTTTTATGGTAATAAGGACGGACACTTATATTTTGGCCGCCCGGCTGGACGAGGTGCGCGAAAAAGCGGCGCTGGCCGTCCAGGTCGAAGGGCATACGCTGGTGCTGTTCGCTTACGGCGAGCGGGTTTACGCGGTGGACAACCGCTGCCCGCACATGAGTTTTCCGCTCGACCGGGGTTCGGTGCGCGACGGCATCCTGACCTGTCACTGGCATCACGCGCGTTTCGACCTCGCCAGCGGCGGCTCGTTCGACCAGTGGGCGGACGACGTGCGGACGTTCCCGGTAGACATCCGCGACGGGGACGTGTGGGTTGACGTGTCGCCGCCCCGCGACCCCCGCGCGCACCAGCGCCAGCGGCTGCGCGACGGCCTGGAACGTAATATCCCCCTGGTGCTGGCAAAAGCGGTGATCGCCCTGCTGGACGGCGGCGAAGACCCCGCCGCGCCGTTCCGCGCCGGGCTGGACTTCGGCACGCATTACCGCTGGGCCGGTTGGGGACAGGGGCTAACCATCCTGACCTGCCTGATGAATCTGCTGCCGTATCTTACGCCGGAAGACCGCCCGCGCGCCCTGTATCATGGTTTATCGGCGGCAGCAAACGACAGCGACGGCGCGGGCGCGCGGTTCATCGTGCAGCCGCTCCCTACGCAGGACGCAGACATCCCGACCCTCAAACGCTGGTTTCGCCAGTTCATCGAGGTGCGCGACGCCGAAGGGGCGGAACGCTGCATTGTGGCTGCCGTTCGCTCCGGGGCCGATCATCGCCAGATGGCCGACATGCTGTTTGCGGCAGCCACCGATCACCGGTATATCCAGACCGGGCATGTGCTGGATTTTGCCAACAAGGCGCTGGAGGCGCTCGACATAGCCGGTTGGGAATACGCCGAAATGGCGCTGACCAGCCTCGCCAATGCGTTCGCTAACGCCGACCGGATGGAGGAAGCCAACGAATGGCGTCACCCGGTTGATCTGGTGGCGATCCTTGAACAGACCTTCGAGGAACTGCCGCGCGTGCTGGAATACCGGCGGCTGCGTCACGGCGGCGCATTCGAGCGGGATACGCTGGTGAAGGTGCTGCTGGGCGAAAATCCGCAGGCCATCGCCGCCGCGCTGCTGGACGCGCTGCGCGAGGGCTGTTCGGAAGTTGAACTGGCCGGGGCAGTCAGTTATGCCGCCGCGCTGCGGATCGCGCGTTTTCATACCAGCAACGAATTTAGCGATTGGGATACGGCGCTGCATACCTTCACCTTTGCCAACGCGGTTGAACAGGGCTTGCGGCGGGTGAATTCGCCGGAACTGCTGCGCGGCGTGTTCGACGCCGCTATGAGCGTGTACCTTGACCGCTTTTTGAACGTGCCGCCGGCGCGGCTGCCCCAGGCGGACGAACCCACGCCGCAGTCGGAAGCCCTGCTGGACGAACTGGCCGCTTTGCTCAACCGGCAGCACCAGGTTAACGAGGCGGGCTGGCTGGCGGCGCGTTATCTGTACGCCGGCGGCGACCCGGACCGGCTGCTGGCGCTGCTGGGCCGGCTGCTGCTGCGGGAAGACCGGGACTTCCACACCATCCAGACCATCGAAGCGGCCTTCCGCCAGTACGATCACCTACGCGGCACGCCCGCCGGCACACACGTGTTAATCGCGGCGGCACGCTACCTGGCGGCGCACGCGCCCACCATGCGCGCCCAGGGGCAGACCTACCAGATTGCCTGGCGGCTGTCGCGCGGGGAAAAACTGTTCGAGGAATAAAAAGGCCGAATTTCGATTTTCGCCGGGGTGGACTGGTTTCAACCGCCCCTTTCCTGCTGTTCATCGAATCTCCATCATTTCTCCACAACCGGCTGTTAAGCTGGTAACAGATCAACGGTTGAGCGCATGAGGCGCTCGGAGCGAAAACGATAGAGGTTCGTATGCGAAACAAAAAGTGGCTCAAAATCGGCCTGGTGATGACGCTGGTTCTGGCGCTGGGCGTTACGGCGGTTTCGGCGGCCTGGCCGGGGCGCGGCGGCGACGTGCCGCCGGGTATGCCGGGTATGCGGGCCGGCGACCCGATGCTGACGGTAGTCGCCGAGCAGTTGGATATGGAAGTGGCCGACCTGGTGACGGAACTGCAAGCCGGTAAAACCATTGCGCAGCTGGCGGAAGAAAAAGGCGTGGCGACCGAAGTTATCGTGGAAGCCTTTGTCGCCGCCCATGCGGAGCAGCTGGCACAGGCGGTCGAAGCCGGCTACCTGACGCAGGCGCAGGCCGATGCTCATCTGGCGCTGCTGAAGGCCAATGCAGAGGCTTTGCTGAACCGCAGCTTTGAAGGACTTCCCGGCTTCGGCATGGGGCGCGGCGGCTTCGGTATGATGGGGCCGGGCGGTATGCGGGGGCGCGGCGGCTTCGGCCCCGGCGGCTGGTGGGGGCAGAATCCCTCCACACCGGACGTGACCCCGGAAGAAACCCCGGAGGCCAATACCTAAAAACAGCCTCGATTTTCGGGAAGGGCGGAGCGAACTTCGCCCTTCTTTGTTTTGCGGAATCAGCCGGAAAAACGAACATTATCGTTTAAAATGAGGGGTGACGGCGGTTGAAAAACGGGCAGGTTACAACATGGCGCAGCGTGTATTGGTGGTGGATGACGACCGGAACATCGTGCGGTTGGTGCAGTCATATCTGGAACAGGCCGGCTTGATGGCGCTGGTTGCCTACGATGGCGAAACGGCCATGCACACCATCCGGCGCGACCGCCCGGATTTGATCGTCCTTGACCTGATGCTGCCGGGGCGCGACGGCTGGGAGATCACCCGCTGGCTGCGCGCCGATCCGCACCTGGCCGATATTCCGGTTTTGATGCTGACGGCGAGGGTCGAGGATGAAGATAAAATTCACGGCCTGGAACTGGGCGCGGACGATTACCTGACGAAACCGTTTAATCCGCTGGAGATGGTGGCGCGGGTTAAGGCCATCCTGCGGCGGACGCGCGGCCTGCAAAGCCCGCATATCCTGGAAAGCGGCGGCCTGCGGCTTGACCTCGACCAGTATACACTGACCCGCGCGGGACAGCCGGTTGACCTGACCCGCACCGAGTTCGCCATCTTGAAGGCGCTGATGGCACAGCCGAATACGGCCTTCACCCGCGAGGAACTGGTCGAAAAGGCGCTCGGTTATGCCTACGATGGGCTGGAGCGCACCCTCGACAGCCACATCAAAAACCTGCGTAAAAAAATCGAGGATGACCCCGGCGCGCCGCGTTATATCGAAACCGTGTTCGGCGTGGGGTATCGTTTTCGGGAGGAGGCATTGTGAACCATCTGTGGGTGCGGATGACACTGGCCTTCGTGGGCGTGACGCTGGTCACGGTGTTGATCGTGGCGCTGGCAGCGGCCTGGCGCGGCGGCGAGGCGTTTCGCAGTTATGTAGCCGAACGCGAGGAGTCCTCGGCGCAGGAGGACACCTCTCAAGCCGACCTGCTGCCGCCGTTTGGCCGGATGGGGCCGCGCGCCGGTATGGGTTTGATGCGCGGCGCGATGCTGCCCGCGCGCGAGCAGGATTTTCTCGACCAGCTTTACCAACTGCTGGCGATCACGGCGGTGGTAGCCGGGGGAATCGGCGCGGCGCTGGGGCTGGTGGTCAGCCGCATGGTGGCTGCTCCGCTGGCGGGCCTGGCCGACGCCGCGCGGGATTTCGCCGCCCGCCACTGGAACCGGCGCGTGCCGGTGCGGGGGGCGGACGAGTTTGTTGAGGTCGCGCGCGCCTTCAACGCGATGGCCGACGACTTGCAGCGGGCGGAAACGCTGCGCCGCAGCCTGATGGCCGACATCGCCCATGAACTGCGGACGCCGCTGACCGTGATGCAGGGCAGCCTGCGGGCGCTGCTGGACGGCGTTTATCCGCTGGAGATGCGCGAAATCGCCACCATTTACGATGAAACGCGGCTTTTAAGCCGGCTGGTGGCCGATCTGCGCGAGCTGGCGCTGGCCGAAGCCGGGCAGTTTTCCCTCAATCCGCAGCCGGTCGAACTGCTGCCGGTGCTGCGCGGGGCAGTCGAGCCGTTTTCCCTGGCCGCCGAAGCGCAGGAAACGGCGATTGAAGTGGCCGAAACACGGCTTCCGCCGGTGAAAGCCGACCCCGACCGACTGGCGCAGGTGCTGCATAACCTGCTGGCGAACGCGCTGCGCCACACGCCCGGCGGGCGTATCACCGTGTCCGGCGAGCCGGTGGGCAGCGCGGTGCAGATCAGCGTGTCGGATACGGGCGAAGGCATCCCCGCCGGCGATTTGCCGTTCATCTTCGAGCGGTTTTATCGCGGCGATCAATCGCGCAGTGGCAACAGCGGCCTGGGGCTGGCGATTGCCAAAGCCTGGGTGGAGGCGATGGGCGGAAAAATCGGCGCGGAGAGCGCCGGCGGCCAGGGCAGCCGCTTCTGGTTTACCCTTCCATCTGGCGAAACCGGCGGGTGAACGGCCAAACCCGGCGATTTTTAAACATATTTTTTGGAAAATTTTAATGTTTCGGGCATGAATCTAGTTTACGATACGCCTAAGCCGGGATTCGCCCGGAAAAGGCGTAAATTGATGATTGACGAACCCTGGCATTTCGATCACGATGAAAAATATGCTAAGGAAGCCGAGGATTATTTCACTTTGAACGAAATCCTGCTGGCGGAGATTGCCTGGCTGCGGGGGTATGCTCACCGGGTGGCGCCCCTCAGAGTCGTGTATGAGGTGCTGCGCCGGCTGTGGCCACGCCGGGAAGAACCGCCGCCCTGCTGAAGGTTTTGCCCGGACATTTCCCCTTTTAGCTTTCCCCGCGCGCATCCCGCCGTTTATGAATTTCCGGTTTGAATAGCGGGACGTTCCCAAAAACCGTTTTACGCTCAGCTTAAAATTGCATATATAATGAAGTGGACAAGTAATGTAGCGGTTATTACAGGTTGATGACGGTGAGTATCCCGACCAAACAGGACTTTGCGACCGAAGTCCGCGCCGACCGGCTGACGGTGCTGTGGCAGGTCACGCTGTACGGCAGCCTCGTTGTGTTCTGGATCATCATCACCGTCGCCACCCTCCAGCATAAAGATGCGCTGGTCTGGCTGCTGACGCTGGCTGCGATCAGCGTTGGCTGTTTGACGACGCAGTTTTTCCTGCGCCGCGACCGCTACCAGCGAGCGGTCTGGTCATATACGCTGGGCGGGCTGACAGGCGGCGCGATTTTGCTGGCCTGGGGCGACGACCGCGCCATGCAGATGATTCCGTTTATCTTTCCGGTGATCGTATTTGTGGTGGGGCTGCTGCTTTCGCCGCAGCATACACTGCTGACCGCCGCTCTGGCAGCGGCGGTTGTGTTTTTAGTGCCGGGGTTAAGCCAGGGGGAACTGCTTTTACACATCGAACACCGGCTGTTTGCCATCGGGCTGATTTTTGCCAGCGCGCTGCTGGCGGCGCAGGTAACAGGCGAACTGTACCAGGTGACGGAATGGGCGCTGTTGAACTACCAGCGGGAGCGCCGCACGACCGAGGCACTGCACGAAAACCGGATGCTGCTGGAAAAAGAACTCAAGCGCAGCCAGGCTTTGAGCGAAAAACTGCAAGAAACCAACGAGGAACTTGAAACCGCCCGCGCCGCTGCCGAGGAAGCCAAACATTTCCGGGGGCAGTTCCTAGCGAACATGAGCCACGAACTCCGCACGCCGCTGAATGCGATCATCGGCTTTAGCGAAACGATGCTCAAATTCCCGGCCATGTACGACGGCGTGCCGCTGCCCAAAAGTTACGAAAGCGACCTGCATTACATCTTCGACAGCGGGCGCCAGCTTCTTAACCTCATCAACGACATCCTGGATTTATCAAAAGTGGACGCCGGCAAACTCGAAATGCGGATCGAGCCGGTCGAGCCGCTGCCGATCATCGAAGCGGTGCTTTCGACCAGCGCCGGGCTGCTGGGCGAAAAGCCGGTCGAACTGCGTCGGGACTTCCCGGCGGTGATGCCCACCGTCCTGTGCGACCCTAATCGCCTGCGGCAGGTTTTGATGAACCTGTACAGCAATGCGGTCAAGTTCACGGATACGGGTTCGATCACCCTGACCGTGCGCCAGGATGGGGATGCTGTGCTGTTCAGCGTCAAAGATACCGGGTCGGGCATTGACCCGAAAAATCACGAGATCATCTTCGAGGAATTTAAACAGGCCGAAGTGGTGGGCCGCGACCCGCGCGCCGGAGCCGGCCTGGGGCTGGCGATTTCTCGCCAGCTTTTAACGCTGATGGGCGGGCGCATCTGGGTCGAGAGCGAGCTGGGCAAAGGGGCCACCTTTTACTTCACCGTTCCGGCCAGCCCGCCGGCTGCCTCGGCTTCGCCGCCGCTGCCGCTGCCCGAAGCCGTGCCGTCCGCTGCCAACCCGACATAAAGTCAGGAGGGCGAAACGTGCGTATTGTGTACGTTGAGGATAACGAAGTTAACCTGTTTCTCGTGCGGCGAATCGCTAATATGGGAGGTCATGAGGTTATTCATTATAACGATGGGCAGAGCGTACTGGAACATTTTGAGCGCGATCATCCCGACTTGCTGTTGATTGATGTGCAGTTAGTGGGCGCATTGGACGGCCTGGACGTGGTGCGGTCGCTGCGTGCTGCCGGCCACCAGACGCCGATTTTTGCCATTACCGCCTACGCCATGCTGGGCGACCGCGAACGCTGCCTGGAAGCGGGCTGCACCGGCTATATCGCTAAACCGCTCCCCGTCGCCGATCTGGTTGAACTCTTTAAACAGTATGCCGAGATGACCCGCCAGAGGCCTGAAAATTTGAATATAAAGAGGTTTTAAGGGGCATAGGCCGCCCCATCGAGCGTTTTTTGAAAGGATTTTATGATGGTCAATCGCGTCGCGCTGGTCGTGGACGACGCGCCCGCCAATCGAGATTTTTTGGAGCGGCTGCTGGGCGGGGCGAAATTTAAGGTCATCGGCGCTGGAAGCGGGCAGAAGGCGCTGGAAGCCATCGCCGGCGTTCAGGAAATCACACTGGCGGTGGTGGATATGAAACTGCCGGATATGACCGGCTTGCAGCTCATCCCGCAGCTTCGCCGACGTTTCCCGGATGCCTGTCTGGTTATCGCCACCATGCTGGATGATCGGGATATGATGGAAGAAGCCTTTCGAGAGGGCTGCCATATTTTTCTGGTCAAACCACATGGTTTTATGGAACTGTTCCACCGCCTGACCAACGACGACATCTGTGCCATCCGCGACGGCCCGCGCCTGGTAATTGACCAGTATGGCCCGCGTGTATTTAACCTCGCTTCGGGAAAGGCCGCTACCAGCTGTTAAACCGGCTGTTTTAGCCGATGATCTGGTGAAGATCGTCCAGGCTGAAGGGTTTCGGCAGCACGCCGTCCGCGCTGACGTGAGACTGGCGCAGGCGTTCGGCCTGGGCATCGCCGCTCATGATGATAAAACGAATGCGCGACCACTGGGGATTCTGGCGTACCTGCTGGAGAAAGGCCAGGCCGTCCATGCCAGGCATCACCAGGTCGCTGATAATCAGGTCGGGCAGGGGGTCGGTATTGAGTAAGGTAGTCAGCCCGTCCTGGCCTGTTCGTTCGCACGTTACCTGATGCCCGCCCCATTGCAAGATGTCCTGTAATAACACGCGCATTTCGGCATTATCTTCGACCAACAGAATGTTCGCCATGCAGCTGACCCTGAATTGAGACTCACATTACGATACCCCCTCATTATAAGCCGGTTATGCGGTGGACAACCCTTGTGATCGTCACCGGCGTTAAAATCTTCTAACCTGAGCGGGAAAATGCCGCCGTCTCAGGGGCGCACATGGCCTGCGCCGACGACCACCCATTTGTAGGTGGTTAGTTCTTCGAGCGCCATCGGCCCGCGCGCATGAAGGCGCTGCGTGCTGACAGCGATTTCCGCGCCCAGGCCGAGCGCGCTGCCGTCCGTAAAGCGCGTGCTGGCGTTCACATACACTGCCGCCGAGTCCACCTCGGCCAGAAAACGCTCCGCCGCTTCGTTGTTTTGCGTCAGAATGCCGTCGGAGTGCTGCGTGCTGTGCCGGCGGATATGCTCAATCGCTTCGTCCAGCGAGTCCACAACCTTCAAACCCAGCACCAGCGCCAGCCACTCGGTATCAAAATCGTCCGGGCCGGCCAGCGCCACGCGCGGATCGTATGCCCGCCCGTTCACCGCCGCCAGCGCGCGGGGTTCGGCGCGGAAGGTCACGCCGGCGCTGCCCAGGTATTCCACCACGCGCGGCAGAAAATCCGCCGCGATCTGCCGGTGAACCAGCAGCGTATCCAGCGCGTTGCAGACCGAAGGCCGCTGCGTTTTGGCGTTGTGGACGATTTTAAGCGCGGCGTCCTGGTCGGCGGTTTCGTCCACGTACAGGTGGCAGATGCCGATGCCGCCGGTGATGACCGGGATGGTGCTGTTTTCGCGGCAGAGGGTGTGCAGGGCGCTGCCCCCGCGCGGGATAATCAGATCCATGTAGCGGTGCAGTTTAAGCAGTTCGCCCACGTATTTGCGGTCGGTGTTTTCGATGTACTGGAAGGCATCGGCAGGGAAACCATGCGCGGTCATGGCCTGGCGCAGCGCCGCCACCAGCGCCAAATTGCTGCGGAGGGTTTCCGACCCGCCGCGTAAAATCACAGCGTTGCCGGATTTAAGCGCCAGCGCGGCCACATCTACGGTCACGTTCGGGCGCGCTTCGTAGATCACGCCCAGCACGCCCAGCGGCACGCGCCGTTTGGAAACTTGCAGGCCGTTCTCCAGCGTCCGGGCGTCGAAAGTTTGCCCTACGGGGTCGGGCAGACCGGCGACACCGCGCACGTCGGCAGCGATGCCGGCCAGCCGGTTTTGCAGGTCAAGCCGGTCGAGCAGGGCGGCGCTCAAACCGCTGGCGCGGCCATCCTCCAGGTCGAGCCGGTTGGCATCCAGAATGCTCTCGGCGTTGGCTTCCAGCGCATCGGCCATCGCCCGCAGCGCCGCGTTTTTCTGCTCGGTCGTCGCCCGCGCCAGGTGTAACGCCGCCGCCCGCGCCCGCTGCCCCATGTCGGTGAGGTCAATTTCGTTCACTACCGATAAGCCCTTTCAATCAGCGAAGTGCGGACAATAGATTCGGAAAAAATAAGAAGGCAATCAGTATTCGCGTATAGGTCTGGCCTTTCTTCCTCCAGAGTATAGATGCGGTTTTGAAGACGCCTGATACCACGATTTTGATCTTCCATGATTACTCCCTGATTATCCTGTCGGAAATATCTCGCCGACCCTGACCGAAAAGCCGGGCAGCACATCGCCGCCGTCCAGCGTGTCACCGGCGGCAAGGCGGCGGATTTCGGCAGATGTCTGGACAACGATGGTTTTTGAGGACGGATAGATCAGCCACACCTGCCGGACGCCGTACCGCAGGTAGTCGAGGACTTTTTCCTCGACCGCCTCCGCGCCGTCATTGGGCGAAATCACCTCGACGGCCAAATCGGGGGCGAGCGGGACGAACTTCTCCGAAAACGGCTGCGGCGCGCGTTCGAGGCTGACGAAACCCACGTCCGGGGCGCGCACGGTGTCTCTGCCGCCGGGGTCGGAATTTTTGTACAGCACGTAGCCCGTTTCGGCGGCGGTGACGCGGCCAAGCCGGTTTTGCTGGACGTGGCTCCATATAAGACTGCCGATTCCAATCGCTACTTCGCCGTGTTCGCCGCCGGCTGGTGCCATCTCGCGTATCTCCCCCTCGACCAGTTCCACGCGCTTGCCGGCGTATTCCGGCTGGCCGAGCAGTTCCCAGAATTCCTCGGCTGTATAAAATCGCTCCTGAACAAGCATCGTTTACGCCCTCGCCTCCCGGTATCTGCTTTTATTTTAGCGCATCCTGGCGCGAAGCAATCAGGGCCAGGCGTACAGCGTGTAACCGTCCGCCGACCAGACCGGCGTCAGCCATGTTTCGATGGCTTCCAGAAACAGGGCGTTTTCGTCCGCAAAACGCGGGTCGTCCCGCCAGAACTGCAAGCCGGCGTTCGACAGCAGCAGGTAATCATCGCCTGCCGCGCGCCAGTCCGCCAGCGCCGCTTCGGGCGTCCGCCCGTCCCGCAGCGCCCGCGCCCAGTGATCGAACAGCATATCCCCGGCGCAGATGATGGACGCCGGGCAAAAATAGGTGCGCGCTTCCCACATCAGGCGCACGCGCGCCCCGGCAGGCAGGTCGTCCAGCTGCCGCATGGCTGCCCCGTAGCCGCCCAGATTGTAGACCAGATAATCATCCCGGCTGAGCAGCCCCAGCAGATAGGCCGGCGAGCGCACCAGCGCCGTATGCCGCGCGGCCTCAAAGATGCCCAGCAGCAGTGTGACGGCCAGCAGAGCGCGGGCGATGAACGCCACATCCAGCGGGCGGCGCGGCAGGCCGGCTATCGCCAGCGCCCCGGCGACCGCCGCCGCCGGCAGGCCGGCCAGCATCAGGCGCGTCTGCGTGCCGGTATCGCTGATGGCGGCCAGAACCATCCAGAAGACCAGCAGCGGCAGGCCAAGACGCAGGCAGTCCGCCGCCAGCGTTCGCGCCCGGTCATCCAGCCGCCGCCAGACTATCGGCAGCAAAAGCGGCGTGGTCAGCAGCCAGGGGCCGGCGGTGAAGCCGAAGCCCTGCCCCTGCTCGACACCAAAGATGGTTGCCGCCACCGGCAGCGCCGCCAACTGCCACGCTCTGCCAGAGCCAAGCAGCCCCGTTCCGGTCGTGCTGAAGGTATTGGCGCGCGCGGCATCCCAGTTCAGGCCGCCGAACACGAACGGGTAAACCGGGTTCTGGTACAACAGCAGCCCTTTGACCGCCCAGGGCGCGAAGGCCAGCGCCGCCGCCGCGCCCAGAATCAGCCCATTGCGGACGGCCATCCGGGGCGAACGGCTGAGGACATAAACCGCCAGCGCCAGCAGCAGTCCGCCGCCGGTATATTTAACGCCCAGCGCCGAGCCGCCCAGCAGCCCCATCACCGCCAGCCAGCCCGCCGCGCCGGTTTCGCGCCAGCGCGCTGCCGCGACCAGCGCCGCCGCGCCGTAAGCCAGCAGCCCCAGATCAACATACGGCCAGCCCAGCAGCACCCACAGGCTGTAGGCGCTCAGGATCAGCGTCACCGCCAGCCAGCCCGCCGCTTCGCCGGCGTAACGCCGCGCGATGCCCCCCGCCGCCAGCAGCCCCAGCAGCCCAAAAACCAGGTGCAGCGGCGCAGCGGTTGTATCCCGCCCGGCCAG
>QUBZ01000051.1 GCA_014338005.1 Chloroflexota bacterium
GACATACAAAGACCTCTGGTTGGCTTGCGATTTCACACTTCAAGCTTTACCAAAGGTCTTTCTTTTTCTCAACTACTGCCAAACTTCAGGGGCGGGTTTCAAACCCGCCCGCAAGCTTTTGCCGTCATCTCATTACGGTTAAAGTTTCATGGCCGGATGAGCTGCCACAACTGGTTCACCAGATGCCGGTAGCGCATCACCAGCGCCAGCGTGGTCGCCGTCAGCAAAAAGACCGTCACAATCAGCACCCAGATCAGCGGGGTGGGCGGGACAAACTCAAAAATGTCCGGCAGCGCAAAGGGCGCCAGCATGGTCAAAAAAGTCAGCACGAACCCGATCAGCATGATCGGCCAATGACGCCCCCAGGTGCGCGGGTCGAACAGTTCGATGCCGTGCGTGTTCCAGAAGATGAGCGTGCCGAACAGGGCGATGAACAGCGTGACGGCGCTGCGCCCGGCATAAACGCTGCGGTCGCTGGCGAAAAACACCACCGCGTACAGCAGCGACAGGTTGACCGCCCCGACCACGCCGGCGGTGAGGACGTAATCCAGCACGTCGCGCCGGAACTCCTTCATA
The DNA here is from genome assembly GCA_014338005.1 of Chloroflexota bacterium. Taxonomy (GTDB): domain Bacteria; phylum Chloroflexota; class Anaerolineae; order Aggregatilineales; family Phototrophicaceae; genus CFX2. The sequence continues at coordinate 577 of QUBZ01000051.1, forward strand.
AACGCCGGGCGGATAAGCTGGAAGGCGATTAGCGTGGCCGGGAGGTTCACCGTCCCGAAGGTAATCCAGCTCATCTGCACCGGGCTGGTGGGGAACGGCAGCATCATAAACCCGGCAAAAAAGATCAGCAGGATGTTATACAGGTTTTTGGTCAGGAACAGTTTGGTCGTGCCATAAATAACCTGGGTGATGTTCGTGCCTTCGTAGAAGGCGCGCGGCAGGGTGGACATGGCGTTGTTCAGCAGCACGATTTCGGCCACGTCCTTAGCGATCTGCGCGCCGTCGTTCATCGCTACCGCCAGATGCGCTTCTTTAAGCGCCGGCACGTCGTTGACGCCATCGCCGACCATCGCCACATACGCACCCTGGCGTTTGAGCGCCGCCACGATTTTTCGTTTGGTGTTTGGCTCGATGCGGGCGAACAGGTCGCCGTTTAAGGATGCGGCGTCAAACTCGGCTTCGTCCAGCGCCTCCATCTGGTCGCCGGTGTAAGCCCGGTGAATCTCGATGCCGGCCTGGGCGGCGATGGCTTTCACCGTATCCAGGTTGTCGCCGGAGATGATTTTGAGCGTGACGTTCAGGGCGCGGAACTGGTCGAGCGTGTCCCGAATATCCGGGCGCACCTGGTCGCTAAGGACGATCAGCGCCAGCGGTTCGCCGGGCTGTTCTATCCGGTCGCCGGGGGCTTCCGGCAGGCGGGCGAAGGCCAGCACGCGCAGCCCACTCTCCGCCAGTTCCTGCGCGCGCTGCGCGGCGGCGGGGTTGGCGGAAGCGTCCAGAAGGCGCTCCGGCGCGCCCATCACCAGCGTTTCGTTTTGGAAGATGACCGCGCCCCATTTGCGGCTGGAATTAAACGGGATTTCGCGCAGTTTGCGTCCCGGCCCCTGGCCGTTGAGTGACGGCGCGTGCTGTTGGGCATATTCAGCGACGGCGGCGGCGGTGCGGTTGAGGTGCGCCAGACTGTCAGTATAAGCGCACAGCCGCTCAAAAACCGTCTCCGATGGATCGCCGTTGATGGCGATGACCTCGGTCACGGCCAGCCGGTTGCGGGTGAGCGTGCCGGTTTTATCAAAACACAGCACGGTTACATTTGCCATGCTTTCCACCGCGTTGACGCGCTGGACGAGCGTCTGGTGACGGCTGATGCTGATCGCGCCCAGCGTCAGCGAGAGTACAGCCGTCAGCACCAGCCCCTGCGGCACGATGCTGGTGACAAATACCACTTCGTTGCGGACGACTTGCAGCAGCGTTGCGCCTTGCAGCCAGCTGGCGAGGAATAACATCGGCATGAAAATGAGCATGGCAAGCACCATGATCTCCACCAACGCCGAGATACGCTGCTGGGTGGGGGTTTTGACATTTTTGTACAGTTTGGCGATGCTGGAAAGCTGGTTGATGGTGCTGTCTTTGCCAACACGGGTGGCGACCATCAAGCCGGTCCCGGCCACGCAGAATGACCCGGAGTGCAGTTCGTCGCCCGGCACTTTAAAAACGGTGTCGGACTCGCCGGTTAGCTGCGATTCATCTATCTCCAGCGCGTCACATTCCAGGACGCGCCCGTCCACCACCAGGCGGTCGCCGGGCTGAAGCGGAATTATATCGTCCTTAACCAGATCGTGTATCGGGACAGAGGTGAGTTGACCGTCGCGCCAGACGCGAATATCCTGGGCGGACAGCGCCGCCAGCCGGTCGAGCTTACGTTTGGCGACGATTTCCTGAATCATGCCCAGGATGGAATTGGTGACCACGCTGAAGCCGGCAAACAGGACGGTCGAGTAGTCCTGAAACAGCAGCACGATCACCAGCAGCGTAAACAGGACGACGTTGAACAGGTTCAGGACGTTATCCCGAACGATGTGCCAGTAAGTGCGGCCAACCCGCGCCCGAAAGGCGTTCGATTCGCCCCGCGCCCGGCGTTCGGCAACTTGGGCGGCGGTCAGGCCGCGAGGAACGGGTGCATAAGAAGCCAACCGTTGACTCCTAAGGTAATGTGGTTTACCTTCAATATATAACGCACAATGGCAAAATGGGAAATGCTCGCGCCGCTCAGACTTGACGCTGTGAGGCCGGCTGGTATAATCCAAACAAATATTTGGCCCTGTAGCTCAATTGGCAGAGCAGTTGACTCTTAATCAATTGGTTGTAGGTTCGAGTCCTACCAGGGTCATAGGGTTGTTCATACAAATCCAGAATATGCTCCATCGCTGCCACAAAGTCGGCGCTGGCGCTAGGCAGACATCACATCTGGTGTTGCCAGGGCTTCACCTGATTTTTTGAGCCTCTGGTGTATTGCTTCATGCGAGATGCTCTTTACCACCCCCCAATTTAATCAGACGCTCCGCCAGCACCCGCAGCGTCCAATGATCGTGGTCATCGGGTGGCTCACGACAGGTTCAGGCAATCAAATACGCCTTCCCGCGCCCGTCCAGCTTCCGTTTGGAGCCAGGTCGCGGGTCATCGTTCAGGGCTTTGGGTAATCCCCCCTCGACAAACCGTTTTCGCGTTCGTTCCACCGTTGACAGGCTGGCATCCAGCGCCGCCACGATCTGCTCATCCGTCCAGCCTTCATTCGCTTTCAACAGAATCCGTGATCGTGTGACCTTGCGCGTTGAGATTTTGCCTTTGCGCGTCAGCTCGAGCACCTGCTCGTGATCGTCTTTCGTTAGGTCTACGACATACCGTTTCTTTGACATGGGGCCGCCCTTCATCGAAATGCCCCAGTTTATATTAACCCGTCACTTTATCATGACTGACTACTACGTTTTCTGGGAAACCGCCGCTTCCACCCCGGCAGCGGCAGACGGCGGGGCAGGACGCCGGCGCGCTTTTAAATACGCCAGCGCGGCGCGCGCGTCCGTCCACAGCGCCTGCGCGTGGCCACCGACAGCGATCAGCAGCGCCACCGGAATCGCCAGCGTAAAAATCTGCTCCGGGTAATCGTAATACAGGACGGCCACCGGGTTCGCCAGCACATCGGCAGAAAACGGAATCAGCACGATCAGATCGCCCGTCCAGAAAAAATGAAACATGATATACAGCGGTAAATAGGTGGTGAGCGCCGTCACCAGCGCCGCCGCCCACCCGCGCAGGTTCAAGGCCGCCGACAGCACGAACCCCAGCGCCAACCCCGCCCCGGCGAAGGCCATCACACCCCAGTCCGGCACGTAATTAAAAAAGAACCAGGTGAACGCCCCCCACGTCAGCGTCCCCCACAGCAGGCCGGCGACGGAACTGAGCGCCACCCGCGCCCACCAGGGCCAGAAACCGCGCATCCGGCTGGAATACTCCCCGGCGAGGAAAACCAGCGCCGCCACGAACATGCCGAACGTCAGGCCGATGGAGATAGTTTTGCCCCAGCGGTCGGCGTTAAAAATGGCCTCGCTGCGGAAGGTCAGAAAAACATGCGCGCCCATCGCCAGCGCCGCGCCGATTAAAGCGAACACAAAACGCCAGACGTTTTGCAGCGGGTTGTCTGTCATACGACGCCAGGTGTTCGCCAGCCAGGCATACAGCCGCCCCCGTGCGCTGACCGTCGGCGGCAGTGACGGCGACTCGTCGCGCACGAAAGCCAGCGCCCGCAGCGCGCCGGGCTGGTTTTTGCGCTGCGCCCCGGCGATCACCTTTACCGCCTCCAGCGACCGGATGCGCCCGATCGTGCGGGCTGCCAGTTCGGCCACCTGGGGCGAATCCGCATCCAGGGCGTTTTCGGCCAGCAGTTGATCTATGTCCGGGGTGTACACGAACTCGCGCCACAGCAGCGGGGCGTCCAGTTGAATGCCCAGCCGCGTCGTCGTGGTCAGCAGCCTGCCGGTCAAACCACTGCTCGGCTTGACCGCCGCGCCGTAAGCGCCGCTTGATCCCCCGGCTTTGCCGCGTTGGGCGCGCGTCCCCAGCACGTGAATGGCGGCCAGCCGCGCCGGTTCGCTGGTTTCGACCGAAAGCGCCTGCGCCACCAGCAGCGGAATTTTAGGCGGGTCGCTGTCCGGCAGCGTTTCCAGCCGGTAGAGCGCCCGCACCCGCGCCGGGGCATTGGCGCTGCGGATGGTGTGCAGCGCCACCCAGCGCCGGTTTTCGTCGTCCAGCCTGCCCCACCAATAGGCGATTTCGTGGTCGTATTCCAGCGCGCCGCGCAGCAGCATCTGCGTCCCCAGTTCATCCAGTTCCAGGCCGTGTTCTTCGGCGCGCATGTAAAAATCGCTCATCAGCATAAAGTGCGTCACACCCAGCAGGAAGCGCCCCTGCGCCCAGGCGCGGCGCGCCCGGTCGTAAATGTCCCTGGCTTCCAGCCGCGCCATCACATCCTGGCCGGCCTGGGTGGTGGTGGCCGGCATCCGCAGGTTGACGGTCGCGCCCAGGTCGCCGGAGTCCACCAGCCGTATATCGTCTACGGCCTCGATTTCGCGCCGGACGCCGGAAAGCTGCACCAGCACCGCTTCGATTTCCGTAATCAGGTCGGTCACGCGGTCGGGACGGCTGGCGGCGTCCAGGGCCGTGCCGCGCCGCAGGATAGGCGTCAGCACCTCGGCGGCTTCCTCGCCCAGTTTGCTCAATTCCGGCAGGTCTTCCTGCCACTGAAGCTGTTTGAGCGCCAGCGAGGTGGTGGCGTCGAAGGGCAGTTCGCCGGTGAACATCTGGAACAGCAGGATGGCGAAGCTGTAAATGTCGGCGCGGTGATCGAGGACGCTGGCCGTAAGCTGCTCCGGGGCCATATACAGCAGCGTGCCGTAACCGGGGTTGGCCGCCCGTCCCTCCGGGCCGATCACCGTCGCCAGGCCGAAGTCGGCCAGGTAGGGCGACAGGTTGCTGTCCATCAGAATATTGGACGGTTTTAAATCCAGGTGAATGACGTTGTTACGATGGGCGTAGTCCAGCGCGGCGGCGATGTCCCTGGCGTAGCGCATGGCCTCCGGCAGCGGCAGCGGCCCGCGCGCCAGCAGGCTTTCCAGCGAGCCGCCGGTGACGTAACGCATGACGATATAAAGCTGGTCGTCGTACTCGCCGAAGTCGTAAATCGGCAGGATATGAGGATGTTCCAACTGGGCAATCGTCCGGGCTTCCTGCTCGAACAGTTTGACCGGCTCGACATCCTGGGACAGATCGCGGGCGATTGTTTTGATGGCGACGGTGCGGTGCAGGCGTTTGTCCCGCGCCGACCAGACATCGGCCATGCCGCCCCGCCCGATATGTTCGATAATCCGGTAGTGACTGAATTCGATGCCGACATCCATAAAACGCAGCCGTTCCTCACTGGCGACTCCACACTCAGGTTTTATTATAGAGTATCGTGCCGGAACGCGCCCGCGTGTTTGTTTTTGCGCCGGCTTAATTGAACCGGGTGTAGGCGCGGCACGGCGGTGTGATTATAATTAAAAAAATCAACCACAATCAGCGAGACAGCACCATGCGGAATTATGTCGCCCACAGTGTTCAGAACCTGCGTCCTTCCGGTATCCGCCGGTATTTTGACATCGCCGCCACGATGACGGATGTGGTGACGCTGGGCATCGGGGAGCCGGATTTTGTCACGCCGGAACGAATTATAGACAGAGGCATCGAGTCGCTGCGCCAGGGGCAAACGCGCTATACGTCCAATTCCGGCACCGTTGAACTGCGGCGGGCGATTTCGGCCTATATCGAACGGCTGCACGGCCTGCATTATAATCCCGACAATCAAATTCTGGTCACGGTCGGCGTCAGCGAGGGCATGTGGCTGGCCTTAAAAGCCATCCTCGATCCGGGCGACGAAGTGCTGGTTCCGCAGCCCTGTTTTGTTTCCAATCCGGCGGCGGTGGATATGGCGGGCGGCGTGCCGGTGGTAGTGGATACCTGCGCTGAGGACGATTTTCAGGTCACGGGCGCGCAGCTTGAAGCGGCTATTTCGCCGCGCACCAAAGCCATCCTCATCAACTACCCCAACAACCCGACCGGCGCGATTTTGTCACGCGGGCGGCTGGATGAAATCGCGGCGGTGGCGGAAAAATACGATCTGGTTGTGATTTCCGACGAAATTTACGAACGGCTGGTCTACGGCACGCAGCACGTCAGTTTTGCCGCGCTGCCGGGTATGTACGAGCGCACGATTTTATTAAGCGGCATGAGCAAATCGTTTGCCATGACCGGCTGGCGCATCGGTTACGTCACCGCCTCGCCCGCCATCATGGAGGCCGTTCGTAAACTGCACCAGTATTTGATTATGTCCGCGCCCACCACCGGCCAGGTTGCGGCGGTGGAGGCGCTGCAAAACGGCGACGACGCCGTGCGGGCGATGGTGGCGGAGTACGACGCGCGCCGCCGCCTGATCGTGGATGGTTTCAACCGTCTGGGGCTGACCTGTTTCGAGCCGCGCGGCGCGTTTTACGCTTTCCCCAGCATCGCTTCCGCCGGCATGGCGGATGAGGAATTTTGCGAGCGGCTGCTGTATGAAGAACGGGTCGCCGTCATTCCCGGCAGCGCCTTCGGGCGCAGCGGGACCGGCCACATCCGTGCCTGTTATGCCACCAGCCGGCAGAATATCGAAACCGCCCTGGAGCGGCTGGAGCGTTTTATGCAGCGGCACGGTTAATGAAGCATAAAGCTTTGCGCCCCGCCTGCCCGCAAATGTCATGTTACAATAGAGATATGTAGGGCAGTTTATCGGCAGTCAGATGGGAAAGCGAGTGTCGCCGCTGCTCCCGGCTTTAACTGCATCTTTTTGCGGGGCGCTTATCCTGGTTTGGGTTTACTCCCGGCTGTACAGCCTGGACAATCAACCCTATATTCGCATCTGGCTTTATGCCTGGGCGATACTGCCGCTCCGCTATGCGCTGCTCATTTTAGGGCAGGTCAGCACCGTCTCCCCCGCGCTGGCCGGCCTTGACGAAATTCTGGGCCTGCTGCTGGCGCTGCTGCTGCTGTGGGGAGCGTATCGTTTTACCGACCAACATTTCCCGCGCCGGTGGGCGCTGCTCATCGCGGCTGTGATGGTCTGGGTGCTGGTCGCCCTGGCGGCGGCGCTTCCCGCGCCGGCGGTCAGCCTGCCGACATCGTTCGTGCTGGGTGTGACCAAAATTTACGCCGGCATCGTCATCCTGCGTTCGTCGCGCTTTGATGCTAATAACAAAAAGGTGGCCGGCTGGGCATTTATCCTGCTGGGGATTCACCAGTTGGATTACCCCTTCCTGCGCCCGGTGGAATGGTTCGCGCCCTGGGGTTATGTTATCGCCGTTATGCTGGAAATCATCATCGCGCTCAGCCTGCTGCTGGTTTATTTCGAGCGCACCCGCGCCGAACTGCAAGCCAGCCAGAGCCGCATGGCGCTGGACGTGGCCGAACGCAAACGCGCCGAAGCCGCCGAACACCAGCAGCGCATTCTGGCCGAGGCGCTGCGCGATACGGTGGGGGTTTTGAACAGCGCGCTCGACCCAGAGGTGGTTTTAAACCGCATCCTGGAGCGTATTGCCGACCTCATCCCGCATGACGCCGCCACCATCATGATGGTTGAGGGGGACGAAGCGCGCATCGTCGGCAGCCGGGGATATGTCGAACGCGGGATGGCCGAGGCGCTGAAGCAGTTCTCCTTTCCACTGAGCGGCAGTTTTAAATTCGGCAAGATGATCGAAACCGGCGAACCGGTCATCATCGGCGACACACGCCTTGACGACCAGTGGACGGTTTTCCCGCAGACCGACTGGATTCGCGCTTATCTGGGCGCGCCGATTCAGGTTGATGGGCAAACGCTGGGTTTCATCAACCTGGACAGCGAAGTGCCGTACACCTTTCGGTCGCAAGACGCCGAAACGCTGCGTATTTTCGCCGACCAGGCCGGCATCGCGCTGCGGAATGCCCGGTTATACGGCGCGGTTCTCAACCAGGCGGTCGAGCTGGAGCGGCGCGTGGCCGAACGAACCGCCGAGCTGGAACGCGAGCGCGCCCAGCTTCAGGCGATTCTGGATGCGATGAACGAAGGCGTGATCGGCATGATCTTCGGCGACGAACCGGGCAGCGTGGCCTATCGGTATACCAACCGGGCGCTGCATACCCTGACCGGTTATGATGCCGGCGAATGGGACCCCAAAACGGTTTTTATCGGCAGTATGAAGCCGGAGGATTTCGCCAACGCCTGGAACGAGATGATGCAGACCGTCCACCGGGAAGGCATCTGGAAGGTGGAAACCAGGGCGCGGCGTAAAGACGGCAGCGAATTTGAGGCCGCCCTGATCGTCACCCGCGTCACCGGGCCGGACGGGCGAACCGAAGGCGTGGTATCTATCCTGCGGGATGTCAGCCAGCAAAAAGCCCTGGAAGCGCAGAAGGCCAACTTCGTCACCCGCGCCTCCCACGAACTCCGCACGCCGATCACCAACCTGATGACCCGGCTGTACCTGGCGCGCCGCCAGCCGGAGCGTATCGAAACCCACCTGGCGATCATCGAAGAAGTTGCCAACCGGATGAAAAATCTGGTTCAAGACCTGCTCGATCTCTCGCGCTTTGAGCGCGGCGTGGTGCAGTTAAAACCGCAGCCGGTGGTGCTGCAAGACCTGGTGGCGCACCTGGTCGAAATCCAGCAGCCGGAGGCGTATAACAAACAGATCGAGCTGGTGTGCCAGATGCCGGAGCCGCCGCTGCGCGTGTATGCCGACCCGGAACGGTTGATTCAGGTCATCACTAACCTGATTACCAACGCCATTCATTACACGCCGCCCCAGGGACAGATCGCCATCCGGCTGGAGATGGACGGCGATCAGGCCGCGCTCATTCATGTCCAGGATACCGGCAGCGGCATCAACCCCGAACACCTGCCCCACATTTTCGAGCCGTTTTACCGCGCCAGTTCGGACAGCGCCGGCATCGGCCTGGGCTTAAGCATCTCGCGGGAGATTGTGGAACTTCACGGCGGGCAGCTTTCGGCGACCAGCGAAGCCGGACAGGGAAGCTGTTTCACCATCCGGCTGCCCCTGTTGGGGGAAACCGTGCCGATTTGATAAAATTCGGGCTTCGGCGTACCATGCAGCTTAAAAATCGTGAAACACGGCAGGGACAACTATGACCGATTTTCAGACTCGTGACAGCAGCAAGGCGGTCGAAAACGCCTATAAAACCCTGGAAACGACCCTCTCGCAGCGGCGAAACCAGCGCGCTTTTTTGCAGAAGCAAACCAGCACCTTCACCGAGTCTCTGTTCGGGGCGCTGCAAACGGCGATCTACGAATGCCGCGAGAAAGGGCTGGTCGAACTGGGCGAACCCCGCCTGATTGACCATCCCGCCGGGGCCGGGCGGCGCGCGCTGCAAATTTCGATTGAGGACTGGAGCGTGATTTTTGTGCCGCTGGTCGGCACGGCCTGGCCGAACGCGCGCGACGAAGCGCAGATTCCCGGCTCGGCGTTTAAGGAACTGTGCGGGCGCATCGCCGTTTTTATCGGCAGCGAGCCAGACGCGGCTTCGTTTTACGATTTCCTGATTTTGCCGAACGGCTCGTGGTTCGCCTGGGGGTACGGCTGGCCGCGCCAGGCTTCGACCATCGAGGAAACCGACTTCAGGGCGCTGGCCTACGAGCTGCTGGCGAGTTTCGTCCGCGATATTCACACGACCTGGCGCACGCGCGATCAAACGCTGCTTGGCACGGCGATGGACGCGCGCAAGCGGTCTTACGTGTTCGGCCTGCCGGGTGATGAATAATTTCCTTCAACTGGCGGAGGCGTTCGTGCGCGCGGGGGAACTGACCGACGCGCTGGAGGTGCTGCACCGGCATATCGAGTCCAGCCCCGGCGATGAGGATGCGCGCCGGCTGCGGGCGGCAGTGTGCCTGCGTCTGGCGGACGGCGATCACCTGTGGGCGGCGCTGGCCGACCTGGATGCTTTAACAGCTGCCAATGCTGGCGACGAAGTGCAGCGTTCGATTATTTTGCAGCGGCTTGGCGATTTACCCGGCGCGCTGGCCGCCATGATCCGCGCGCGCGCCCTGAAGCCGGACGATGATCGGATAACCGCGCGTTACCTGGAACTGCTGGTGCAGGCCGGGCAGCGGCGCGCCGCCCGCGACCTGCTCAAAACGCTGCCGGGAACCTGGCGCTGGCTGGAAGCCGCCGGCGACCTGGCGCGGGATGACGGCGACTTCGCCGGGGCGGTTGGGTATTATACGGCGGCGCTCGATCAACTTGATGCGCGTATGGATACCGCCGGGGACGCTTTCGCCGCCGGGCTGCGCGTGGCGCTGCTGTCCAAACGCGCGGCGGTTTATCTGGCCGGCGGTCAGTCCGCGCCGGCGGAAGCCGATTACCGGCTGCTGGAAAGCCTCGTGCCGGGTGATCTGACGTTTGTTTTTTATCGTGGTCTGGCGCTGGCGCTGCGGGGCGAACTGGACGACGCCTGCGCGACCTGCCGCGCGGCACTGAAGGATGCCGGCGCTGCCATGCGCGCGACCATGCTAAAAGCCCTGGACGATGACCGGCTGGCGAACCTGCGCGCGGCGCTCATTTCTTCTCCCTGAGTGACCCGGCCAGGCCGTCTTAATGAAATTGCCCTCGCCCACTTGGGTCATACATCCCCCTTCGGTTCGCCTCTCCCGAACGCGCTGCACGCCGGGAGAATGGTGGAGTATCGCGCCTGCTGCTCCCGGCTCCCCTGAATTTGGGGGAGCGGGGTTGGGGGTGAGGGGGTCGCAAACATGCTTCAGACGGTTTTGACGAAATAGACCCCGCCGACTTTGGCTCCGGAGGGGGTTTCGTACAGCGCGGGGAACGCTCCAAAACCCAGGCTTATTTTGAGCGCGTAGTTGGCCCGATGGTCGGCGGTGGATGACCAGGAACGCAGTTGGTAGCAGTTGTTTTTCCTGGTGAAGTCCAGCACGGCCATCTGCAAAGCGCGGCCATAACCCCGGCGGCGGTGATTTTCTTCGACGGCGAAGGTCTGCACGAACATTTCCTCTAGCGCGCGGCCCGCCGCCCCCACAAGCGCCGATGCGCCGCCCGCGCCATCCGGCACGAGGATAGGCTGCCGCTTGAGCGAGAGATGGCCGACGATACACGACTCGGCCACCACGCCGAAATAAAACATATCCTCCAGCGGGCTGCCGTCGGCGGCCACGCCCCAGCGTGCCATGTTCACCCGGCGCAGGTGCGTGATGTAGTCCGGCCACAGGCCATCATCAGGCGAAAATTGTTGCACCGGCATCGTTTCTGTTCCTTTAGGTGGTGGGGCGAGATTATAGCCCATTTGCCGCGCCTGCGATACAGTTAACAGCCGCGTTGGACGATATACACGAGCGAGTGAGGACATGCAAGCGACAGCATTAGCCGGTTCGGCGATACGTGCAGGAAAACAGAAGCGCCTGCTGTGGGCGATGACGGCGCTCAGCGGGGTGGGTTTCGCCGCCGGGCTGGCGGCGATGCTGGCCTACGCCGGAACCGATCGTTTTCAGGGCGAAGTGCAGCGGTTGTTTTATTTTCATCTCTCGTCCTTCACCGGGGCGTTTTTAGCCTTCGCGGTGGCGATGGCCGGCGGGCTGGTCTACCTCGTCAACCGCTTGGTCTGGTGGGACCGGCTGGCGCTGTCGGCGGTGGAAGTCGGTTTTACACTGTCGCTCATCAACGTCTGCTTGGGTTCGATCTGGGCGCGCCCGACCTGGAACACCTGGTGGACAGCGCAGGACCCGCGTATGGTGGCTTCTGCCATCATGATGCTGACCTGCGCCGCTTATCTGGTGCTGCGGCAGGCGGTCGAAGACCCGGCGCGGCGGCGGACGCTGGCGGCGGTTCTGGCGGTTTTTTTGATGGGGACGGCCATCGTTACGGCGGCCATCACCCGCCTGCGGGGGGACACGATTCACCCGGTCGTGATCGGTCCCAGCCCGCAGAATACGAGCGCCGGCGTGGAAATGAGTGCCAACATGAGCCTGACGCTGGCCGTTAACCTGATCGCCTGGACGCTGTTTATCACGCCGACGCTGATCGCCTGGCGCGTGCGCCTGGAAACGCTGCGGGCGGTTAAACCCGCGCCATCAGCGCCGCCCGCGAAAAAGTCCGCAGGCTGAGCGCCAGCAGCCCGGCATCTATCAGCCACATCACCAGCCCGACGACCAGCGCGATTTCGACGTTCAGGTACACCACGCCGGCGACCTGGGCGATCACCAGCAGGATGACCGGCAGCACCAGCAGGCCGGTGGACTGGTAGGCTTCCATAAATGTGCCAACCCGCGACGAGATGAACACCGCGCCGGTCATGCCCAAGACGGCGATGGCCGGGGCGACCCACAGCATCAGCGGTATCCACACCACCGACGGAAACCAGAAGCGCCCCATCACCGGCCCGCCCGCGACGTTGACGATGAGCGTGTACAGCAAAAACGACCCCCAGCAGACGGCCAGCGCGGGCAGCACCGCCGCCAGCATTTTGCCGATGAACAATTCGCGCTCGGTGACCGGGGTGTACAGCAGGGGTTCGATGGTGCGGCGCTCTTTTTCCCCCACGAAACTTTCCGAGCCGATGATGCTGGCGACCATCACCGGGATGATGAGCATCATGGGCGCGAACATAAAGCCCAGAATCAGCACAACTGCCATCTGGTGATCGTCTAGCCCTTCGACCTGCGCTTTCATGGCCGGGGGCATGTTGTCCAGGAACATCTGAATATCCGGGTCGCGGGTTAAAGCGTCCGGCGGGAAGTTAAGCAGGCTCGGCCCGACGATGACCGCCAGCGGCAGCAGCACGACAAAAATCAGCGGCACGATCAGCATCGGTTTCCAGGCCATGCCGTTATGCCGGACTTCCATCAAGTCCTTGCGGGTGATCGCTCGGATGGTGCGCCAGTTCATGACCGTGCCTCCTCTTGCAGCTTAAAGTAGATTTCTTGCAGCGAATGTTCGCGCGGGCTGACCCGTTTAACCGGCGCGCCCGCCGCCACCAGCCCGGCCACCAGGCCGGGTATAGCCGCTTCTTCCGCCACCTGGACGGCCAGTTCCAGGCCGTCGGCGCTGATGTCCAGCACGCCAGGCAGGGCGCGCAGGCGTTCCGGCAGTCCATCGCTCGGCGCAAGCAGCGACACATCCACCCACAGCCCCTGCCACAGGCCGCGCGCAAGCTGTTCCGCCGTACCGACCGCCAGCAGCCGCCCCTGGTTGATGACGGCCACCCGATCGCACAGCCGCTGTGCTTCTTCCAGGTTGTGGGTACACAGGAACACGGTGCGCCCGTCCCGGTGGCTCAGTTCCTGAATCAGCGTCGTCACCTGGAGCGCGGCCTCCGGGTCAAGCCCGGCGGTCGGCTCGTCGAAAAAGAGCAGGCGCGGCTGGTGGATGAGCGTCCGCGCCAGCGCCAACCGCTGTTTCATGCCTTTGCTGTAGCCGCCCGCCCGGTCATTCGCGCGGTCGGCCAGCCCAAAACGCTCCAGCAGGTCATCCACCCGGCGCGGCAGGTCGGCCTGCGGCACACCGTAAAGCGTGCCGAAAAAAAGCAGGTTGTCGCGGGCGCTCAACCGCTCGTACAAGGCGGGCGTTTCGGTCAAAACGCCGGTCTGCCGCCGCACGTCCTCGCCCTGGGTGCGGGGATCGAAGCCCAGGACGCGCGCCGTGCCGCCGTCCGGCTCGATCACGCCGTTCAGCAGGCGCACCAGCGTGGTTTTGCCCGCGCCGTTGGGGCCGAGCATTCCGAACACTTCGCCCGGCTCAACCACAAACGACACTTCATTGACCGCTCGGATTATCCCAAACTGGCGGATGAGCGCCTCCGCCCGAATCGCTTCTTGCATGGTGATTTGCTCCATTCGTTCCGGTTTTTAACCCTCAGCCGGTAACTTTTGAGTAACTTCTGGGCAGAAAAAGTCACCGGCTGCCGGTTAAAGGCCGTCTTGGGGCATGACGATGAGGCTGAACAGCCGGCGCTGCCGTCCCGGCGCGTCCTCGAAGTAGGGCAGCAGCAGCTCCGACAGCGCGCGGGCAAACGCGGCGAACTCCTCATCGCTCATGTAAACCGGGTATTTGTGAAAACCCAGGCCGTCCGCCGCTGGGCGGATGTTCTCGCGTTCCAGATAGCGGGCGAAGTCGCCCAGCAGCGTGACGACGAAAGCGGTGAACAGCCGCATCCAATCATCACGGTCTGCCCCGGCAAGATCGCCTTCGGACAGGTGCGCGGCCCCCGGCTGCGCCAGGGCGTACACTTTTTCGAGCGTGCCGCGCACGGCATGTTCATCCACCACCGCCAGAATGCCGCCTTCGGTCATGGCCTTTAAATGGCGGTAAAGCGTGGCCGGGGCGACATCCGGCATCGCTGCGCTCAACTGGCGGGGTGTCATCTGCCGCCCGGCCAGCGCCATGATGATCCGCATTCGGACGGGATGCAAAATCAGGTCGGCTTTTGGAAGGTTCATAATGTAGTTTCCAGTTACAAGTTGTCAGTTACCGGTTTAAATCACAACCCTTGATGACCCTGAATACCTGATCTGGCATCTTATGGACTTGTGATTTACAGGCAGCATTCAAGCCTGATACGCTGAGACTGCAATAAGCAGCCATTCGTTATATATGCAACCAATAATGATTATATTCTCAAAATTGAGAATTTCAAGGCAAAATGTAGAGGCGCAGAGCGCCCCTACACGCCAACAGAGGATTTCAGCTAACAGCTTCCAGGTCGTTGATGGTTGTTTCGATCAGATTGACCAGATCGCCCAGGGTATCGGCGTCGAAGGCGAACGTCGCCCCGGCGGCGGCGAACAGCTCCGGCAGGGTGCGCGTGCCGCCCAACGACAGCGCGTGGCGGTACTGTCTGACCGCCTGCGCCTGGTCGCGCAGGGCATTGCGCCACACCTGCACCGCGCCGACCTGCGCCAGCCCGTAATCCACGTAATAAAACGGCACCTGGAAGATGTGCAGTTTACGATGCCAGCCGGTGACGCGAATATCGTCCAGGCCGCTCCAGTCCACACCTTGCATAAAACGCCCCCACAGTTCGTCCCATTTGGCGTCGGCGTTGTCCGGGTTAGAAGCCGCTTCGTGGTTGGTGTAAACCCAGTGCTGGAAGGCATCCACCACCGCCATATACGGCCAGAAGCGAATCATCTCCTCCAGCTTTTCGACACGGGCGCGGGCGGCTTCGGATGGGGTGTAATAACCGCCGTAGTCGGTCGTCAGGTAGGGCGCGGCCAGCAGTTCCATGCTCATGCTCGCCACTTCCGCGATTTCCGCGCCAAAATTGCGCTGCTGGATGTACGGCAGCGCGGCGGTTTCAAAACAGTGGAAGGCATGGCCGCCCTCGTGGAGGAGTGTCTGCACGTCGTCGTGGATGCCGACCGCGTTCATGAAGATGAACGGACGTTTGACAGCGGCTAAATCCTGCTGGTAGCCGCCGGGCGCTTTGCCCTTGCGGTTGTCCAGGTCGAGCAGCCCTTCGCGCCGCATGATGCCGAAGTAATCGCCCAACTGCGGGTCAACCTGCCGGAAGATGGCTTCGGCTTTGGCGTCCAGGGCGGCCACGTCGCTGAAGGGGCGCAGCGGCGGGCGGTTGAGCGGGTCAACGTCGGTATCCCAGGGGCGAACGGATTCCAGCCCCAAACGCTGCCGCCGCCGTTCGTACAGGCGCGCCGCCGCCGGGACGACCACTTGCTCGATGGCGGCGTGGAACGTTTCGCAGTCCTGCGGCGTGTAATCAAAACGATTGAACTGCTTCCAGCGAAAATCGCGGTAGCTGTCGTAACCGGCATTTTTCGCCATCTGCCGGCGCAAGTCCATGAACTGCCGCCACAGGTCGTTGAGCGCGCTCCGGTCCTGCAGCCAGCGGTTCATCGCCAGCCGCCAGGCGCTTTCGCGCCGCGTCCGGTCGGGGTTCTGGTACACCGGGCGGAGCTGTTCCAGTGTCACTTCCTGGCCGTCCCACCGGACGGTTTGCGCGCCCACGATGCGGTCGTATTCGTTGACGAGCTTCTGCTCCTGGGTAAAGAGCGGCACGTTTTCTTCGCGGAACAATTCGGCCTCGGCGCGCAGGTTGCGGAGCGGGATTTTAAACCCATCCGGCTGCAAGCCGCTGTCCAGCAGTTTTTGGCGCAGGTTTTGTTCGGCCTGTTCCACCGGCTCGATCACGGTTTCCAGGTAGCGATGAAAACGCTGCTGGGCGTCGTCATCGGCGGTGTCGAGCGTGGTGGCGATATATAAACGCGCGGCGGTTTCGGTGATGAGTTCGCTCAGGCGCGACCAGTCGGCCAGCCAGCCGTTCACACCGGCGGCGGTCAGTTCCCGCGCTTCCAGTTCGCGGTAAACGGGTTCGATCTGCGGCCAGCCCCAGTTCATGAATTCCTGGGCGGTCTGTGGCAGTGCAGGCATACAGCCTCCTTTAAACACAAGTTCCGAACTAAAGTTATGGATTTTCACCCTGTTACACGATAAAGATCGGCCAACTGCTGTTCGATCAGCGTCACCAGTTCGCCCAGGGTACCGGCGTCGAAGACGAACGTCGCCCCTGCGGCGGCGAACAGCTCCGGTAGGGTGCGCGTGCCGCCCAACGAGAGCGCCTGGCGATACTGTCTGACCGCGCCGGCCTGGTCGCGCAAAGCATTACGCCAGACCTGCACCGCGCCGACCTGCGCCAGCCCGTAATCCACGTAATAAAACGGGTAGCGGAAGATGTGCAGCTTACGATGCCAGCCGGTGACGCGGGCATCGTCCAGGCCGCTCCAGTCCACGCCGGGGATGAAGCGCGTCCACAGTTCGTCCCATTTGGCGTCCAGCCGGGCCGGGTCGGCGGCTTCGTCGGTGTGGGTATAAATCCAGTGCTGGAAAGCGTCCACCACCGCCATAAACGGCCAGAACAGCAGCAGATGTTCCAGGTGTTCGCGGCGGGCGTGGGCGGCGTCGGCCTCGGAATAATAACCACCCTGGCTTTCGGCCAGGTAGGGCGCGGCCAGCAGTTCCATACTCATGCTGGCGACCTCGGCCATCTCCGACGTATAAAACCACTGGTGCATGTAGGGCAGGTGGCGCGACGTTTCCATCCAGTGGAAGGCGTGGCCGCCCTCGTGGAGCAGCGTTTGCACGTCGTCGTGGATGCCGACCGCGTTCATGAAAATAAACGGCGTGCCGATGGTGATGGCCGCCTGATAACCGCCCGGCGCTTTGCCCTTGCGGTTGTCCAGGTCGAGCAGGCCGCGCTGCCGCATCGAGGCAAAGTCCGCGCCCAGTTCCGGGTCTACACGGGTGAAGATGGCCTCGGCCTTGCTTACCAGTTCGTCTACCGTCGTAAACGGCTTCAGCGGCGGGCGGGACGGCGGGTACACGTCGTCGCGGTCGAGGTCCCAGGGGCGCAGCCGGTCAACACCCAGCAGGCGGCGCTGGCGCTCATAAATGCGCGTGGCCACCGGGACAACCACCTGCTCGATGGCGGCGTGGAAGGTTTCGCAGTCCTGCGGCGTGTAATCAAAACGCCCAAACTGCTTCCAGCGGAAGGCGCGGTAATCGTCATAACCGGCGTTGCGGGCGATCTTCAGGCGCAGCGCCAGGAATTTTTTCCAGATTTCGTTGAGTGATTCGCGGTCGGCCAGCCGCCGGTCGGAGATCAGCCGCCAGGCGTGCTCGCGCAGGGCGCGGTCGTCCGACTGAAAGACCGGCTTAAGCTGGGTGAGCGTGACCTCCCGGCCTTCCCACATCACCGTTTGCGCGCCGATGACGGCGTCATATTCGTTTTGCAGCTTTTGTTCTTCGGTGAACAGCGGCACGTTTTCCTCGCGGAACAGTTCGGCGTCGGCGCGCAGCGCCCGCAGCGGCGCGGCGTAACCCGCCGGCTGCAAGCCGCTGTCCAGCAGTTTGCGGGTCAGCCGGTTGTCGGCCACCTGGGCCGGTTCGCTGACTTCACGCATGAAGGTTTGCAGCCGTTCGACAGCTTCCTTATCGCCGGTATCGAGGGTGGTGGCGATGTGCCGCCGGACGAAGTTCTGGTGAACCAGATCGGCCAGGCGCGTCCAGTCGGCCAACCACTGGCCGACGCTGGCTTCCGTCAGATCGCGCCCGGCCAGATCGTCGAAATAGGGTTGGTACTGTTCCCAGCGCCAGTCGCGGACGGCATCGGCGCTTTGAGGTAAGGTGTCAAACATAGAGCCTTTCATCCTTTCAAAAACTTTTAAACATCACCATGATACCGCTAAAGTCACTAACATGCGATTCCCGGTTAATTCGGCGGCGGCAGATCACCATCCAGTACACCGGACGGTGCTTAAAGGTTCAAAAGGCTCCAGGGCAGGTTAGAACGATTCGGAAAAAGCGTGTGGTGTTGGGCGCAGCGCGGGGGATACGGCGTAGAAATCTTCTACGCCATCGTTGACATTTTCAGCCGCTTCATTGCCAGACACAATAACGACCGACAACGCTCGCAGCTTGACATTCTGCGAGCGTTGTGACGGACATCAGCTGATGGATACGATTCGGTCTTCGGCCAGCGATTTTTCAACCGCCTCAACTACTTTCTGCGAGATGATAGCATCTTCCATCGTGGAAAGCGGTTGGCCGCCCTTGAGACACACATTCACAAAATGGCGGTCTTCGTTGGTTATCGTACCCTGATACGCCGTATATAACCGCGAGTGCGAAATGCCGCGCTTGGCTTCGACCCAATCCTGATAGGTGTAGCGCGTCGTGCCTTCTGTCCCGATCACCTTGACCATAAATGTCCAGGGATCGGCGGAGAGATCGTCCGCCGCGAAGCTGGCGCACAGGTGCGCGATCCCGCCGCATTCCAGATCAACCAGCACCATCGCCAGATCTTCTTTGGTGAGTGTTTCGTAATGGCGAACGGCTTTCATCGCCACGACGCGCGTCGGACGCCCCACAAGATACATCATGGTGTAAATATTATGTTGCAGAATATGGCGGACCATGCCCGGCAGCGTCGAGGCGCGCTCCTCGGAGTGGTGGATGTTGTACAGCACATAACACGAAACGATTTTCCCGATATCGCCGTTCTGGATCAACGCCCGCGCGCGTGCCAGGCTGTCTTCATGGATCATGTTATGGCCGGGTACACACACCAACCCCAGGCGTTCGGCGGTGTGTTTCATCTCCTCGACTTCGGCCACCGTTGCGCCAAGCGGCTTTTCAACCAAAACGTGTTTGCCGTTTTCCAGCGCCAGCTTGGTATATTGCAGGTGGGTGTCCAGATCGGTGAGGACAAACACCGCGTCAATCTCCGGGTCTTTGACCAGCTCCTCCGGGGTATCGTACTGGCGGCATCCGTAGAGTTGGGCGCGTTCTACCGCCCGTGACCGCGTGCGATTCCACAGCCCAACCAACCGCGCTTCAGGGATGGCATGTACGGCTTTGGCGTGCAAAATGGAGATTTCGCCCGCCCCGATAAAGCCGATCCCAACAGGTTTGTTTGCTGACATAAAAATTCTCCTCAAGGTGAAAAATAGCTGTCAGTTATCCTTTGCCCGCCATTAGCGTTCAGTCATATACACCGTACTTTTTGGCGGACTCGACCAATGCGTGAATATTATCGTCCGGCGTTTCGGGTCCCATCGCGCAGCCCGGCCCCAGGATGAACCCATAATCCGGCCCCAGGATGTCGATCGCGGCGCGGCAGGCATCCTCCACGTCCTGCGGCGTGCCATAAGTGAGGATGGAGGTGTCAATGTTGCCTAGCAGCGTGGTTTTGCCGCGCGCATGATCTTTGGCGACGCGCATATCTGTTTTGTGGTCAATCTCCAACACCTGCGCGCCAGTAGCGATGAAGTCATCAATGATCGGGATGGTGTTGCCGCAGATATGGTTATGCAGGATGATGCCTGCCGCCTTCAGTTCGTCAACCATCGCTTTTTCGTGCCGCCAGGGATACTGCTTGTAATGCCGAGGGGAGAGCAGTTCAGGCCCGCCCAACGGCTCGCCGATGGAGGTCGAATGCCCGCCGCACTCGATCAGCGCGAAAGCATAGCGCGTCGCCACCCGGCGCGAGTAGTCCAGAAGCGCGTGGATGAGTTCCGGCTCCTCGCCATAGCCGATGTCCAGCATAAACTCGTTGAGGCCGCGAATTTGCCCGCTCAGGTCCATCGGCCCCTGGTCGGCGCGGGCGCAAATCCACACTTTATCCCCGATCTCTTTCGAGAGAATGCGTGTCGCCTTCAGGATTTCGTTCATAGGAAACGTGGT
This sequence comes from Chloroflexota bacterium, assembly GCA_014338005.1. Classification (GTDB taxonomy): domain Bacteria; phylum Chloroflexota; class Anaerolineae; order Aggregatilineales; family Phototrophicaceae; genus CFX2. Next base: position 20,673 of record QUBZ01000051.1, read on the forward strand.
ATATGGGTCGGGTACTTCCAGGTCAGCCACTTCCGACAGGTTCTTGATAATCGGGTCGTGCGCCGCCGGAGCCATGTCGTCCCGGTAGGTGACTTTGAGACCACACGCCTGCGCGTTACAGGCCGTGCCGTTTTCCAGCAAGATCATATCGTGTCCGAACTTGCGCCACGCCTGGAGCATCGCTTCTGCCAGCAGCTCGCCGTTCTGAAAAACTTCGGACATCGGCAGCCCGGTCGCGCGGGCAGCAGGCTGGAAGTTGTGCAAATCCACCGGCACGCGATCCGGTTTTCTAAAATGGATCGTCGCCTCAATACGTTCCAGTGAGGTCATGGTGTCGGTCATAAATTTTTCCTTACGTGTCCGTTTCCTTCATTCTCCTAAAACTGCCGTGACCATTCTTTCGGCCAGCGTTCGATCACTACTTTGGTCTGCGTGAAGAACTCGATGGCATGGTGACTCTGGCCGTGCAGCGTGCCGAAGAAGCTCGCCTTCCACCCGCTGAACGGGAAAAACGCCATCGGCGCGGCGACCCCGATATTGATCCCGATGTTGCCCGCCTGCGCCTCGTAGCGGAACTTGCGCGCGGCAGAGCCGCTGCTCGTAAACAGACAGGCCATATTCCCATACTCGCCGCTGTTTACCAGCGCGATAGCCTCGTCTACAGTGTCTGCGTGCATCATACCCAGCACCGGGCCGAAAATTTCGGTGCGGGCAGCCGTGCTGCCGGGCCGCACGTCCTGTAAAATGGTCGGGCGCAGAAAATTACCCCGCTCGTAGCGGCTGATAGTCGTATTGCGCCCGTCGAGAATCGCCTTTGCGCCTTCGTCCAGCGCAGTCTGAATCAAGCCTTCGATGCGCGTTTTGCTCTGCGGCGTGATGACGGGTCCCATCGTCACAGCTTCGTCCAGGCCGTAGCCGACCACACGCTGTTTTGCCGCCTCGGTGATCGCCTCGGTGAACAACTCGCGCGCTTTGCCAACCGTGATCGCCAGTGATGCCGCGAGGCAGCGTTGGCCCGCGTTGCCAAAGGCGCTGTCGGCCACAATGCGCGTGGTCATGTCCAGGTCGGCATCTGGCAAAATGACGACCGGATTTTTCGCGCCGCCCTGCGCCTGCACGCGCTTGCCGCTGGCCGACCCACGCGCATAGATGTGCCGCGCTACGGGGGTCGAGCCGACAAAACTCACCGCCTGGATCATAGGATGATCGAGGATCGCGTTCACACAGTCCGCACCGCCGTTGACGATGTTGACTACACCGGGCGGAAATCCGGCGGCTTCGAGCAGTTCGGCAGCCATGTGCATTGTCACCGGGCAGCGTTCAGACGGCTTGACGATAACCGTATTCCCGGTGGCAACTGCGTAGGGCAGGAACCAGAACGGAATCATGCCGGGGAAGTTGAACGGCGCGATAATCGCTGCGACGCCCACCGGCTGCCGGATCATCAGTTCGTCGATTCCTGGCGCGATGTCTTCGGAGATCGTGCCTTGCATCAAGATCGGGATGCCACAGGCGACTTCCACGTTTTCAATCGCGCGGCGCATTTCGCCTTTTGCCTCGGCGAACGTCTTGCCGTTCTCGTCGGTAATCATGCGGGAAAGCGCGTCAATGTGTTCTTCGAGCAGATTTTTCAGCCTGAACAGGTATTGAATCCGCTCTGCCGGGGGGACGCGCCGCCAGGCGTCCGCCGCCGTCGCAGCGCCCCGCGCCGCCAGATCAACCTCCTGCGGAGACGACATTGGAACCCGTGCGATCACATCGCCCGTTGCCGGGTTCACCACATCCTGATACACATCTGATGAGGATTTTTGCCATTGGCCGTTAATGTAATTCGAAAGGATTTTCGGTTCCATGTTTATAATTACCTTTCACATCCGTTTGAGCAGTGCCGCTCTAAACGTCTCATCTTCTATCGAGTCGGCGTCGATCAGCTCCTTCACGCCGGGATAATCCAGCGTGGGCCGGATAATTTCCTCCGGCAAGGTGGCGATGATCTCCGCCATTGAGCGGTGTGTCATCACAGAAACCTGGCACAAGACTTGCCGCGCCTGCTGCTGCGGTTCTTTGCGGTGGGGCGGATACCCCGCGCCAGACTCGACGCTAAAAATCCGATCAAAGATAAAACGCAGGTTCACATCGGCGGCCCACCCGTAACCCTGGTTGAGCATCAGCGAAATACAGTTGCCGCCGTTGATCTGCGTGAACAGCCACGCATCCAACGAATTGATGATGTGTCCGCAGAACACGCCGGGATACTGCATCACCGAATTAAGATAACCCTGGCCCGTGCCGCACCCGCCAACCACAAAATCAACCCGCTTGAGGTTCAGCAAAATGGCGCTCAACAGCCCGGTATGGATGTAACTCAGCTCCGGCGTGGCGTAGTTTTTGGTCATACCCGCGTTGATGATGGTATGGCCGCGCCCTTCGAGCGCCGCGAGAATATCGGCGTTGCGATCTGCTGCGCTTGTTTCGTTTATAACTGCGATTTTCATAAGATTTAGCGCAGGAAACCACCAGCTTTAGCGGGTGGATGAATGCGCTCTTGCTCCTTTCGTGGTATAATGGTCTTGGGTGAAGACACTCCCTCACGGGAGCAACGGTTACTGTACCCGTGCAACTTCCAAACCGAGCCTATGTGGTTGTGGAGGGAAGTCCTCCACGTAAAAGGCGAGACTAGCGAAGCTCTGCTGCTTGTCGGGCTGCCAGTCAACCAGCCTTTTGTCTCGACACGGCGTATGCGGTTAAAGTGAGCCATGCTCCACCTCGTGCGAGTGCGTCAGGGACGAGCTAGCCGCTTTAGCGGTTGGTCGTTGACCGCATATTCCCCCTCTATCTTTTTCTCTGGATTACGCGCTCGGCGGCGGCGGTTATATCCTCGACGCCCATGCAAAAGGCATCCATCAACAATTCCGTCGTGGGCGCGGTGCGGGTGAACGTGTCATGGACGCCGATCATTTCCAGCGGCACAGGGTGATGCAGGCTCAACACTTCGGCCACTGCGCCGCCCAATCCACCCAGAATGGTGTGTTCTTCGGCGGTGACAATCGCGCCCGTTTCCGCCGCCGCTTGCAGGATGAGCGGCGCGTCAATGGGCTTGATCGTATGTATTTCCAATACGCGCGCATCGAGTCCGCGCGCCGCGAGTTGGTCGGCGGCCAGTAAACTCCGCCCAACCATTGAACCCGCCGCGATGATCGTTACGTCGCCGCCGTCGCGCAGCGTGATGCCTTTGCCGATCTGTACTGTCACGGTGGGATCATGCACGGGCAGCGTCGCCGCACGGCTGATGCGTAGGTACACCGGCCCATCATACTCGGCAATGACCGGGACCCACGCCCCCGCTTCGTTGGCGTCCGCCGGGACAATAACCGTCATCTCCGGCATGGCGCGCATGATGGCGATGTCCATAATGGAATGATGCGTCGGTCCATCCTTAAAATCCGATACCCCGGCATAGCTGGCCGCGATTTTGACGTTAGTCCGCGCATAAGCTACGCAGGTGCGGATCTGCTCCAACGCCCGCAGCGCCAGCAGCGCCGAAAAGCCGTTGGCAAACGGTATTTTGCCGCTTAGCGCCAAACCAACCGCCACGTCAATCATACATGGCTCGGCGATCCCGATGTTGTAAAATCGTTCGGGATATTGTTTGGCGAAAAAATGGGTGAGCGTGGAAGCGGACGTGTCCACATCCAGCACAATCACGTTGGGATTGGCCGCGCCATACGCGGCCAGTGCCTTACCGTAGCCTTCGCGCATCGAAATTTCAGCCATGATGCCCCGCTCCTTTAATTTCCGCGATCGCCTGGGCCAGCTGTGCATCGTTCGGCGCGACGCCGTGCCAGTGCGATTTATTCTCCATAAAGGAGACGCCTTTCCCTTTCGTCGTGCGGGCGATAATCACCGTTGGGCGATCATGAATCTCGTCGGCGGTATCGAGCGCCTGGAGAATCTGGCGCATGTCGTGGCCGTTGATCTCGATCACGGCCCAATTGCACGCGCGCCATTTATCCGCCAGCGGTTCGAGGGGCAGAATGTCGTGAACAGCGCCGTCGAGCTGCACATTGTTAAAATCAACAATCGCGGTCAAATTCGCCAGGCGATATTTCGCCGCCACCATCGCCCCTTCCCAAACGATCCCGCCCTGGCATTCGCCATCACCCATCAGCACGTAGGTGCGAAATGACAGGCCATCCATCCGCGCTGCCAGCGCAATCCCAACGCCAACAGCGACGCCGTGACCCAACAGGCCCGCCGTCATATCCACGCCGGGCGTTTTCAGGCGGTCCGGGTGTCCCTGCAAATGACAATCGAGTTCGCCCCAGCGGCGCAGGTCTTCGTGGGGGAAATAACCACATTGGGCCAGCGCCGCATACAGCAGCGCCGACGCATGGCCTTTGCTCAGGATAAAACGATCCCGCTCCGGCCAGGCCGGGTTTTGGGGATCAATCCGCATTTTGTGGAAAAACAGCGCCGCGACAATATCCGCCGCCGACAGCGATCCGCCGGGATGCCCGGCCTGCCGCCGGTGAATCATCTCGATGCTGTCGAGCCGTAAATCGCGCGCGTGTTCCTGCAATTTGATGATTTGCGAGTCAGGATGAAAGTACATGCGTGTTTTACCGTTCTCTTTTCTGTCAACCGGGCGTACTTAAACCTACGTGTGATAGATAGTCCACAACACGGCGGTTTTAAGCTATCGGCTCTGTTTACGGACGAGAAGATAATTCTGTAGGGCGCTGCCTGCCGCGCCCCAAAAGAGTCGGGCAGGCCCTACTCACGTCGCTGCCGCAGCGAGTCGATCACACTGGCGATCATGAGCGTCCGCCAGCGCCGCCGCCCGTAGTCAATCGTGATGGCGATCAGCAGCACGGTGTAAATGATGATTTTGTGATAGTAGGGGTCAACCTTCAGGATGACCATCTCATTCTGTAAGATGCCGATCAGCAGTGCGCCAACGACGACGCCGGGGACGGTTCCCTCGCCGCCCATCAGGCTGTAGCCGCCCAGCACACACGCCGCAATCGCCAGCAGTTCGTAGCCTTCGCCCGTGCCAGGATGTCCCAGGCCCATACGCGCTGCCTGGATGATCCCTACCACCACCGCGCACACGGCTGAGACGATGTATGCCAGGATGATCCGGCGGTCTACGTTGACGCCCGAATACCGCGCGGCTTCGGCATTGCCACCTGCCGCGTAAATCTGCCGCCCGATATAGGTAAAACGCAGCAGGTAAAGGGCCAGCACGGCAATGACAAGGCAGATAATCACCGGAATCGGGATGAGATTGTAGACGTAACCCTGCCCGATGCTTTTAAATTCTTCCGTCAGCCCGGTAATCGGGAAGGACTCCGTAATCACGAGGATGAAGCCACGCGCCAGACCCATCGTGACCAGTGTAATCAGGAAGCCGTGCATTTTGAGCTTGGTCACAAACAGCCCATGTATCAGGCCGATAAACGCGCCCATTACGAGCGTGCCAATCACACTGCCCCAGATAGACCAGCCATATTCTTTCATCAAGTAGGCGACCATGACCCCGCCGAAGCCCACCATCGAGCCGACGGAAAGGTCAATCCCCCCCGTGATGATGACGAACCCGACGCCGATAGCGGCAATACCCAAAATGGCGGTATCGCGCGTCATGATCTTCAGATTGTCTTCGGCCATCAGATTGGGATTCTGGGACTGCCCATACGCCAGCAATCCAATCGCCACCAGGAACATAATAAACACAGGACTTTTGAGCAGATTTGTGATCCACTCCCACGCCGTCAAACCGCGTTGGGCCGCCGTCTGCCGGGAATCAAGCATTGTCGTTTCTGGAGTGTTCATAAAAATTCTCCACTATACCCAAGAATTAGCTCGCTGTGATTGAATCAGCGAAGGCATCCAGTTTGACGAATTGGGTGGCGCAGGTCATGATGGCTTCCTGGGTCATGCTGTCGCGCTTGAACTCGCCGGTAACGCGCCCCTGGCACAACACGATCACCCGATCACTCATCCCGATAATTTCGGGCATCTCTGACGAGATCATCAAAATGGCGAGGCCCTGCCGTGCAAGGTGGCTCATGAGGGCGTGAAATTCGGCTTTTGCGCCCACATCAATCCCGCGCGTTGGCTCGTCCATGATTAAAATCTTTGGATTGGAACTGAGCCATTTCGCCAGCACGACTTTCTGCTGGTTGCCGCCGCTCAGATTGTTCACGATCTGGTTAACGCTCGGCGTGGCGATGGACAGCGTATTGACATAGTGGGTAGTGAGAGCTTTTTCTTCTTTGGTGTTCATCAACGCCAGCGCGTTAGAAATCCGCCGTAGAATCGCCATCGTGGTATTTTGAGCTACCGTCATACGCAGCAGAAGCCCATGCTGTTTGCGGTCTTCTGGAATCCAGCCGATGCCGTGCCGCACAGCATCCGCCGGGCTGTGAATATGCACGCGCTTACCATCAATCCGAATCTCACCGCCTATCACCCGGTCAATGCCACAAATCGCGCGAGCGACCTCGGTCCGCCCGGCGCCTACTAGCCCGGCCAGCCCGACAATCTCACCCTTATGCAGCGTAAAACTCACATTACGCACGCCGTTATTGCTGGACAGGTTGCGGACTTCTAACACCGGCTCGGTAATCTCGGCGTCCTGTTTGGGGAAAAGGCCCACTTTGCGCCCGACCATGAGCCGAATAATTTTCTCCTCGGTAGCCTCGTCCCTCGATAGGGTTCCTACTCGATGACCGTCGCGCATGACAATAATCCGGTCCACCACTTCTAAAATTTCTTCGAGCCGATGACTGATAAAAACAACCGGAATCCCTTGCCCTTTCAATTGGTGCATCATGCCAAACAGCGCATCTACTTCGCGGCTCGACAGCGCCGACGTGGGTTCATCCATGAGAATAATACGAGCCTTTTGGGATACGGCTTTGGCGATCTCGACCATCTGCTGCGCCGCGACAGTCAGGTTTTTCACGGGGGTACGGCCTGCCACTTCGGTTCCCAGGCTGTGCAGAATCCGCTCGGCTTCCCGGTGCATTTTACGGAAATCCACCATCCCCATTGCGGGAAGCCGAAGGGGTTCACGGTTAAGAAAAATATTCTCGCCAACCGAGAGATGGGGTATCAGTGCCAATTCCTGGTAAATGGTGCTGATACCCAGTTCTTGGGTATGCTGCGGGCTTCGCGGCTCGATAGGCGTATCATCCAGCCAGATCGTCCCGGCGTCCCTGGAATAAACCCCCGACAGGATTTTAATCAGGGTGGATTTGCCCGCCCCATTTTCACCGACGAGGCCCAAAATTTCGCCGGGATAAACCTCAAAATCCACATTATCAAGCGCCCGAACGCCAGGAAACTGCTTGGAAATATTCGCCATCCGTAATAAAGGCTTGCTTTCCATGAAGTTGTACCTCAATAAGACCTTAAGAAATGAGGGTTCTCCCCGGGTGGAGAGAACCCCCGGCTAAAACCGTTTATTGCGACGGAATACCAATGGACTCCAGGTATTCCCGGTACAGATCGAAGGTGTCCGCCTTGATGACATCCACGCCCGTGTTCAGGTGAATCTTGCCCTCATCGCCCAGGTCGCTCAACCAGGGATCGAGAACTTCCATTGTGGCTTCTTCACCGAGGACCGACATGGCATACATCACCCAGCCGCTCAGGTAGCCGTAGAAGTACACGCGCTGGCCGATCATGGCCTGGACAACGCCCTCTTCCATGCAGGTTTGGGTTTGAGGTTCGGCGTCGAAAGCGACGATCTTCACCTCGCCTTCTTTGCCCGCAGCTTTCACCGCCTGGCAGGCCATCGGGCCATCATACGAATAGAAGGTGATGAAGCCCGCCAGGTCAGGATAGGTCTGCATCGCCGTCTGGGCATTGCTCAGGGCGACTTCGGGCTTGATGTCGTCCAGCAGAACTTCGACCAGTTCCAGGTCTGTGCCTTCCAGCGCATCATTCACGCCCGCGATCCGGTCCTGGGCATTCTGGGCAGTGGCATAACCGACCAACCCGACGACCTGGCCCGACCCGATGATCTCAAGCGCGGCTTTGCCGGCGGCATAACCCGCGTCGTAGTCCGACATGCCGATGTACATGGACCGCTCGCTGCCGGTGGCATCCGAGTCGGTGCATAACACGTGGATGCCCTTGTCAACTGCCGACTTGATGATGTCGGCAGGCGCTTCGCGGTCAATGGCCGAGAAGGTGATTGCTGTGAAGTTATCGTTGACGAAAGTTTCCAGCATGGACAACTGCTGGAGCAGTTTTTCAGCCGCCGTCGGGGCCTGGAACAGGATCGGAACATTAAATTCCAGCGATGCGCGCGACGCGCCGGTTTGCGCGGCGGTCCAGAACGGCGCAACTGCGTTGGTCAACAGCACGAATTTGGCATCGCTCGGCGCGGATTGACCTTCGGTAGCCGCTTTCAACGCATCAACAGCTTCAAACAATTCGGTAGGGCGGTAGGGATTCACGTCATCCTGGGCGACGCCCGGAGCGACCACACCCAGGAGGAGGATCGCTACAACTAACAAGCTAAGAAGCTTTTTCATGGTTTTTTACTCTCCTCGACAAAAATATACTGAAAATGCGGAACATGGTTTACTGTTTTTTGCCGGTCTCCCCCCTTCCTTGTGAACTATATTATTAAACCATTTACCTGCCGGCCTTTGGCGCCGCGCAAGACTGTCGTTCGATCAGCGCGGCACTCAGGCTGTAGGTGCGAGGTGTATCAGACCGTTCGCCACTGGTGATCTGGCGGGCGATCAGCTCGACGGCTAGAATCCCCATTTCATCTACGGCAATATCAACTGCCGTGATCGGTGGCTGCCAAAAACTTAACCATTCCGAATCGTCAAATGATAGAATCGATATATCGTCCGGCACGCGGATATGATGTTCCATCAACACCGTCATCACGCCGACCAACAGACGGTTGCTGGTTACAAAAAACGCGGTGGGATGGGGCGAAAGGCGCAGCAGTTCCTCAGCCGCCTGGATGCCATATTCTTTGGTAAATGCGCCCACTTTCACCAGTTCGGGGGTGACGTTGATACCTGCGTCCGCCATCGTCCACCGGAAACCTTCCAGGCGGTTCTTGCCGGTGCTGGTGTCCAGCGAGCCGACGATCAGCGCGATGCGCTGGTGTCCGAGGCCGATGAGGTATTCGGTTCCCAGTTTTGCGCCCTGAAAATTGTCTGCCAGTACGGCGTCGAGGATACATTCTTCGTGGCGGCGGCTGACTTCAACTATCGGCATACCCTGCTTGACCAGTTCCTGAATGGTGGACAGACACTTACCATCGGGCGGTGGGACACTGATGATTCCATCCACTTTCAATTCCCAGAACTGGTTGAGATAGTTGAGGTATAAATCAGGTTCGTCCTGCGTGACGCCCAACAGCATGGTATAGCCGCGCTGTTTGAGTTGTTTTTCGATACTTTCGGCGAGCGTCGTATAAAACACATTCAGAATGCTGGGGATCACGAGGGCGATCAGACCGGACGGCATTCCACGCAGGCCGCGCGCGCGCGCGTCCGGGCGAAAACCTAACTGCTCAATCGCTGTTTTAACTCGTTTGCGCGTTTTCTCGCTTACGTAGCCACTATTGTTGATGACACGTGAAACCGTCGCCGGGGAAACGTTGGCGCGGGCGGCTAATTCTCGGATCGTGGCTGTGCGTGATTTTTTATTCATCAAATACTATGTCACGGCATCCATGAAAGAATATTTCTGAAAACGTTACCACACCTCTATAGCAGCGAATGGCGGGGATGAAAACGGTCTCAACGATCTATATGACAGCCCATACGAAATGGGGTATGAAAACGTTTTACTATTTGTATCACATAAAACGGGCGGAGTCAAACACCCGGCTGAAATGTGCGGGTTTAAACATGTGCAGCCCGCGAAAACCGCACCGTTTTAGTTTAGTGGCAGCCGCCAGGGAGCAGCCAAAGGCCGACTGTGAGAATCAAACATCCGGCGATGATGCCGGATGTTCGAGTGGTGTCCTAAGCCACTAACCAAAGATTGTCAACGAAAGTCAGCCGCTGCGGATGGTTGGGAGTGTTCTGGTTGGTCATGCTCTGGTCAATGGCTTGGAAGAGGTTATCCAGATTGGGATGCAGATAA
>QUBZ01000052.1 GCA_014338005.1 Chloroflexota bacterium
GCCGGGCGGCGGCTACCACCCAGGCGGCAAAATCGTGGGCGGCCTGCTCCGCCGCTGCCCGCTCGTCGGCAGATGTCGCTTTTTCGCCCGCGCGCCGGTAGGCCAGCCGGGTTTTGTCCACATAATCTACCCGGAGACGCCCGTCCTCGCCCAGGGCTTGCAGCGCGCACAGGTCGCCCAGGGTAAACAGATCGTTGAGATCGTCACGGCGCAGCGCCAGCCGCCCCAGCGTGCGGATTTCCAGGCGGGGGTCGGTGGCGAACGGGTCAACCGCATCCCCAGGATGCGGTTCGTTGAGCAAACGCGCCGTCTCCTGGGGGGACAGCGTGGTGGGTTCGCGGCCTGTCTGAGGTGGGTTCATAATTCCGCCGGTTTACCAGTCCTCTACCCTACATAGATAGATAGTTCGTTAATGACTTTCCCCGAACATCACGGCCTGGACGCCTCGAAGCGCAGGCGTTCGTCCTCGGTGGCGTGGGCGATGATCGTATCGCCCGGCTGGAAGGTATCCTCCACGATGCGGGCGCTTAACGGGCGGGTCAGCAGCCGCTCAATCGCCCGGCGCAGCGGTCGCGCGCCGTTTACCGGGTCATAACCCTTGTCTAAAATCAGGTCACGGGCGCTGGCGGCCAGTTCCAATTTAAGCTTCTGTTCGGCCAGCCGCTCGTGCAGTTCGCCAAGCTGGAGGTCGAGAATCCGGCTCATGGCCTCGCGGTTTAACGAGCGGAAGGTGATGATTTCGTCCACGCGGTTCAGGAACTCCGGCCTGAAGAAGCGGCTGAGGTGCGCCGTATAATCCGGCAGTTCGTCGCGCTGAGTAAAACCGAGCGATTTGCCGGTTTCCTCGGTGCCGATGTTGCTGGTCATGATGAACACGGCATGGCGGGCGTCCACGTGGCGGCCATGCGCGTCGCTCAGGCGGCCTTCGTCAAACACCTGCAAGAAGATGTCGAACACCTCCGGCGCGGCCTTTTCTACTTCGTCCAGCAGCACGACGCTGTAGGGGCGGCGGCGCAGGCCGTCGGTAAGCTGCCCGCCGCGCTGGGTATCCTTATAACCGGGCGGCGCGCCGATCAGCCGCGCGACGGTGTGCGAGTCGTGAAATTCCGACATATCTAGGCGCAGCATGGCCTCGTCGCTGCCGAACAGAAAATCGGCCAGCGCCCGCGCCAGTTCGGTTTTGCCCACGCCGGACGGCCCCAGGAACAGGAACACGCCCACCGGGCGGTCGGGGTCGCCCAGGCCGGCGCGGGCGGTTTTGATGGCCTCGGCTACCGTCTGCACCGCCGCGTCCTGGCCGATCACGCGCTTTGAAAGCGCCTCCTCCAGGCCGGCCAGCCGGCGTTTTTCGTCTTTGGTCAGTTCCGTCACCGGGATGCCCGTCCAGTCGGAAAGCACGCTGGCGATGTTTTCGACGCGCACCTCCGAAATTGGCGTGTTGTCCTCGTCCGGCGCGATGGTGCGAATCACGACGCGGGTACAGGCTTCGTCTAGCAAATCCAACGCTTTGTCCGGCAGCCGGCGGTCGGGCAGGTAGCGCACCGACAGCCGAACAGCGACCTCCAGGGCCTCCGGGCGGATGCTGACACCGTGATGGTCTTCCAGTTTTTTGCGCTGCGCCGCCAGGATCGCCAGTGTATCGTCCTGGCTGGGTTCTTCGATGTCAATGGTGCGGAAGCGCCGGTCAAGCGCCGGGTCCTGGGCGATGGCGCGGCGGTATTCCTCGTGTGTGGTCGCGCCGATGCAGATCAGTTCGCCCCGCGCCAGCGCCGGCTTCAGGATATTGGCGGCGTCCAGGTTGCTGTCAATCGTATCGCCCGCGCCGACGATGGTATGGATTTCGTCAATAAACATGATGACGTTACCGGCGTTTTTGGCTTCGTCCACAATGCCGATCAGCCGCTCCTCGAACTGGCCGCGCAGGCTCGTCCCGGCCACCAGCGTGCCGATTTCGATCTGCACGATCCGGCGGTTGAGCAGTGAACGCGGCGCAGTCCCCTCGTGGATGGCATAGGCCAGCCCTTCGACGACGGCGGTTTTGCCCACGCCGGCGTCGCCCAGCAGCAGGGGGTTGTTCTTTTTGCTGCGCGCCAGCGTGCGCGCCAGGGCGCGGATTTCACGCTCGCGGGCGATGGCCGGGCCGATTTTCCCGGCGGCGGCCTGGGCGGTCAGGTCGCGCCCATATTTATCCAGCAGCGGGGTGGGGATACGCATATCGCTGTGCGAAATATCGGACGCAAAACCGGCCACGTTCGGGTAATTATCGAAGGCGAAATCATCGTCCGGGCTGGGGAAGTTGAAAGGGTTTTCCGGCAGCGAATCCGGCGCCTGGTCGGGCATCTGGGCTTCCAGCAGCAGCCGCTGTAACCACAGGTTCAGGTCGAAGCCCATTTCGATCAGCTTGCGGATGGGGATGCTTTCCCCTTCCTGCAAGATCGCCATCAGCAGGTGCGCTTCGTCAATTTCATCCCCGGCATCCTCATCGCGGTCGGCCAGGAAGATCGCCAGCGCCAGCACCATTTCGCTGCGGGGGGTCAGCGGCAGCACCTGTTCCAGCTTGCCATCGCCCTGGCCGATCTCGCGGCGAATTTCGTTACGCACCTGGCGCGCGCTAAACCCCGCCCGCTTGAGCAGGTGGGAGGTTGGGCCGCTTTCGCGGCGCGTCAGGGCAATGAACAGATGCTCCACCCCGATATAATTATGCCCCTGCCGCCGCGCTTCTTCGGCGGCGGCGGCCAGCAGGCTGGCGCACCGTTCGCGCAGTTCTTTTTCGGGAATATCCGGTGAGGGTGTCAAAGCTCACAACGTCCTTTTGTGCTGAACAAGTGTGATTCAATTAAGAGTATACCGCAAATGTTCGAGGCGTCAGCATTGTTCATGATTTTTTGTGAATTTATTGAAATTAATTGGGCAAGCGTTTAGTTTCGGTATAACATAGAATTAACTACTACTCTGCCCGCAACCCCGACCGGGGATTAACGAATGATGTCAACAGCAAACGACCCGATTATCGGCAAAAAGCTAGGAAATTATAACATCGTGGAGATGTTAGGGCGCGGCGGTATGGCGCGCGTCTACCGAGGCTACGATGCCAAACTCAACCGTTACGCGGCGGTAAAGGTTTTCGAGGCGCACCTGATCCCGGAACACGAGCAGGAAGAATATCGCAAACGTTTCGAGAACGAAGCCCGCGCCATCGCCAAACTCCATCATCCCAACATTGTCGGCGTGTATCAATTCGATCAGCTCAGCACCACCTACTACATGGCGATGGCATTTATCGAAGGCCGCGACCTGCGCCACATCCTGCGTAACCACGCCAAAAACAATACCCGGATGGCCTATGCCGAAATTTTGCAGGTCATCCGGGACATCGGCAGCGCGCTGGATTACGCCCACCAGGAAGGCGTGATTCACCGCGATGTGAAACCTTCTAATATCATGGTCACGTCCAGCGGCAAAGCCATCCTCACCGATTTCGGCCTGGCTTTGAGCGTGCCGGAAGGCACCGCCGGCATGACCTTCGGCAGCGCGCATTACATCGCGCCGGAGCAGGCGGTTTCGTCGGCGCAGGCCATCCCACAGAGCGACCTGTATTCGCTGGGCGTTGTCCTGTTCGAGATGCTGACCAACCGCGTGCCGTTTAACGACCCTTCGGCCATGACGGTCGCCATGAAACACCTGACCGAGCCGCCGCCGCCGCCCAGCCGTTATAACCCGAACCTGGCGCCGCTGATTGATGAAGTGGTGATGAAGGTGATGGCGAAAGAGCCGGAAAGGCGCTTTTTGTCCGGCGCGGCGCTGACAAAGGCGCTGGAGATCGCGTTTGCGGGCGGCGATGTGGGGTTGGGAAACGAAGACAGCCGCCCGGTTTTGCTGAGCAGTTGGGACGACGCCCCCACCGGCGGCACATCGCCTTCGCGGCCTTCGCGCCTGTCGGCCTCGGATCCGCTCGGCCACAGCACTTTGCACCCCACTCTCGACATCAGCGACGATACGCCGACCGTGACGGACTCGAAAGCCTCCGCACCGCTGCGGCAGGGCCTACTGGGGCAAACGCGCGCGCGGCGCCCGATTGTTATCCTGGCCGTGTTCGGCATCATTGCGCTGCTGGCTGCCGGCGTTTTTATCGGCATGAACCTGAGCGGCAGCGCCAATGCCACCGCGACGGCGCAGGCGGCCACGCAAACCGAATCGGCCCAGGTTGCGGCGCTGATGACTGCCTCTGCTGTTGTGGTCGAAAGCCCGACCGCCGAGCCGACCGACACGCCGACCGAATCCAGAACGACGCCGGCGGTCACGCCGTCCAGGCGCGCGCCGGCATCCGGGCCAACTACCGTGCCGGTCATCGTGCCAGAAGAAACTCCTGAAGCATCGCCCGAAAGAACGGTTGAGGTAATTCCTGAAAATACTGCCGAGGCGACAACCGAAAATGCGCCGGAAGTCACACCGGAAGAAACCGCCGAAGCGACTCCCGAAACGACCGCCGCGCCGACGGCAGGGGACGATACCGGCGTGGTTATCCTGCGCTACGATGGCGACTCGCTGTACCTGCTCAACCGCTCCGGGGGGACGGTGGATGTAAGCGACCTGATTTTCGTGCAGACCAAAGCGGACGGCAGCCGGCTGACGTTTGATTCGCGGCGGTGGGAAGGCGGCAGCCGTCCCACTTACGCGCTGCCGAGCGGGGATTGTTTCCAGGTTTTTCGGTCTGACATCGGCCAGGTCGGCAAACCGGATGAATGTAATGTACGCCATTCCTGGGAAAGCGTGACCTTCCCGCGCTGGTTCTGGGTCAGCAGCCAGCCGGAAGCGGTCTTTGAAGTGCGGCGCGGCGACGATGTGCTGGCGGTTTGCAGCATCGCCGCCGGGGAATGTACGTTTGACCCTGGAGGTGAGCCGTAAGGACGAGGTCAATTCAATTCCGGTGGGCAAGAACTCAGCTGTAAAAGTCGAGGCGCTTCTCGACACCATCTTCCAGGTAACAAATCTCCATCGTGGATGCTGAGAAATCAACCTTGAGCCGCGCCCAGGTTCCAGCCTGGCTCCAGTTGATAATTAGCAGCGAGTCAGCACAGGTTATCAATGAGAAGTCCCCCTGAAAGGCCGGGTGATCGTTGCGGAAGCGAATAAGCTTTAGCAGGTCTTGGACAATTGGTTTGGTGAGGGCGGTTTCTACCTCGTCCCAACTATAATAGTGGCGATTAATTTCCCTGCCGACCCTGGTTTGTTCCAATAATTGCATATCATTGGTGCCGGCCAGCAAACCTACGTAATAGACCTGGGGAATGCCTGGCGCAAAGAACTGAATAGCACGGGCAATCAGATAATCACGATCATTTCGCCCCAGGGCATCGTAATAAGTACAGTTGACTTGGTACAAGTCCAGATTCGAGGCGGCCTGTCCGGTGGCGCTCCGGCTCTGTCCGCCGCTTTTCTCATGAATCATCTCAACCAGCGCATCTAACTCGTGTGCTGGAACGAGACCCGGCAGTTCTGAACCATCGGCCTCCACCACAGCCCCAATATCAATAACGCCAATCCCATCATGCGTATCCAGCACCGTCACCGCATTACGGGGGCTGATTGTCAGCCAGGTTTTAAGGTAGCGCGCGGTCTTGTTAAAAAGGGCGTGAAGGATCAAGGGGGGCAGTGCGAAGTCATAGACACGATCTACCTGGCGGGCAATCTCAATCTGCTGACGATAATGGGAGTGGATTTCCACCAGCACTTCCAACCCAAGTGACCGGGCGTACTGCGCCAGTTCCTCAATGAACTCGAAGGTTTCGGGGATCATAAAACAGCTTGTTCCCGGTTTTTTGATCGCGTATCCGACCGCATCGAGGCGAATCGTCTTGATACCGTGTTTCAGAAACTGGTGGAGGATCGCCTTCCAATAGGCCTCCCCCTGTGGATGATACACATTCAGGTCAATCTGCTCATTCGTGAAGGTTGTCCATAAAATAGATTTCTGCCCATTGGCTTGTGTTACTGTCGAGAATGGCAAACCGGGACGCGGACGATAAATCCGCAGCAGGTCTTCTTCGGATGCGCCGTTAGGGAACACGCTGCCAAATGTCAGGAACATTCCGTCGTATAACGATTGGTCGCCGTTCTTCAGAAAATCCTGAAACTGACGTGATTTGTTTGAAATGTGATTGACGATTAAATCAGCGGTAATTTCGAGATCGCCACTCAGTGCTGTGATATTGCTCCACGTCCCAAGACTGGGATCAACTGTCAGATGGTCAATGGGATCGAAGCCGGCATCGGCGCCATTAATGGGATCAAAAAATGGCAGGATATGCATGCCACCAAAAACGCCTTTGAGCGGGCCATTCAATAGACGCTGTAGGTCTTCCAGTCGGTTGCCACCCAGGCGGTTGGCATAGGTTATCAAGTGAACACAGTTACGCATCGAAAATTCCTTATCAGGGGTTGTTTCCGGTTAGTCTTTGATGCTGTCGGGCGCTGAGTTACGCACAAGGTTCGTGTGTATGGATTAAGAGGCACTCATGCTGTGGTGGCCGGGGTGAGGCCGACCTCACCCCGACGGAAAATTACATCTTGTGAACAGCAGCCAGGCACAAACCGCCTTTGGCAAAGCAGGCAGACAATCAACCTACCGCTCATCCTTTGACCGAACCCTGGAGCAGCGCCGTGATGATCTGGCGCTGGAACAGGATGAAGATGATAAGGGTGGGCAGCAGGATCAGGATCGTGCCGGCGCACAGCAGGGGGATATTGGTAGCATAATGCCCCTGGAACGCTCCCAGCGCCCCGGCCATCGTCCGCTGCGTCGGGTCCTCGACCAGCACCAGCGCAATCAGAAACTGGTTCCATGTCCAGACGGACATGAGAATCCCGAGCGACGTGATCGGCGGTCGTGCGAGCGGGACGTGAATACGCCAGAACAGCTCCCATGTCGTCGCACCATCCACGCGGGCCGCCTCCGAAATTTCCGAAGGCATGTTGACGAAGTGCGCGCGCATCCAGAACACAGCGAACGGCATGTACAGGCCGATCAGCGGCAGCACGATTGCGAGGCGGGTGTTATAGATTCCCAATTCACGTTCGAGGTAGTAGAGCGGGACGATAATCCCTCCGAAGGGGAGTGTCAGCCCGAACACAAACAGAAACAGGAGGATGCGTGAGCCGGGGATGTGCAGGTGGCCGATGGCGAATCCGGCCATCGTCGAAATGAGCAGCGCAACCGGCACCACGGCAACCACGATGAACGTGCTGGAGGCCAGGAGGGCGGTCATATTCGCCACATTGAACGCTTCGACGAAGTTACCCCACTGCGGGTCAGCAGGCCATTCGAGACCGCTGGGTACTGTTCCTGACGGATGCAGCGCGGTCGTGAAGATGCTGATGAAGGGCAAAATCGTGATCGCCATCAGCACGATGAGCAGCGCCCGTCCTGACCAGAGTTCGGCGCGACTAATTTTCATAGTGGGTCTCCCGGCTAAGACGCTGGAGGGGGAGGATAACGACCAGAACCATGACCATGAGCATAACGGCCAGAGCAGACGCCAGGCCAATCCGCTGCTGGGTGAACGCCAGGATATAGATCTGGATTCCGGGAACCGCTGTCGAGTTGCCGGGGCCGCCGGCTGTCGAGACGTAAACGATGTCGAATGCGGCAAGCGCGGCGATCACCGTCACGGTGAGGCACACGCCGATCTCGTGCCTGAGGAGCGGGACAGTAATGTTGACAAATTCCGCAAGCCACCCGGCGCCGTCTATCCTTGCGGACTCATAGAGAGCCGAGTCGAGTCTCGTCATGCCGGTCCACAGCAGGACGGTGCAGAATCCCAGCAGCACCCAGATTCCGATGAAGCCGACAGCCGGCAGCGCCCAGTCGAAATCACCAAGCCAGGCGCGGGTAATCGCGCCCAGGCCGATGGCCCTGAGTACCTGGTTAATCAGGCCCGGATAGGCCAGCAGCCAGCCCCAGATGATGCCCGCCGCAACCAGCGGGATAACCTGGGGCAGGAACAGAACCGTCCGGGCGATCTCTCCCAGCCGCCCGGTCGCTACACGGTGAATGACGCTCGCAACGACAAGCCCAAGCGACACCGGGATGAAACTGAAGAACACGACCAGCCGGAAGGCATTGAAGATGGTTCCAAGCAGATCGGGAACTTCCAGGACGGTCGCGTAGTTGTTGAGTCCCACCCAGGTCATAGGGCCGATGCCATCCCAGCGAAAAAACGAGTACTGGATGCTCATCAGGAGAGGAACCAGCACAAACACCGCGTACATCAGCAGCGCGGGCAGAACGAATAACCAGCCGATGAGGGTCTCCCGGCTGATCCCCCTGCTCAGGGAGACCCGCCGGAAGAACATATGAGCCGCAGGGCGATTGTCTGACGTCATCATCATTATCACCATCTATCTGGCAGGCGCAGGAACCGTCCTGCGGCCATCACTGTTATTCAGCGAGCTGCCGCTCGTATTCGGCCTGAACGGCCCGGAGCAGACCGGCAGCGTCCTGCCTACCGCCGACCATCTTCTGAAGTTCGGGCGTCCAGCCCTGGGCGAAGATGGCGCTGGTCGCGTTGGCGATGAAGTCCATTGATGTTCCGGCTTCACCAACGACCACCCCGGCAGCGAGAGTCTCGTTCGTGACCGAGCCTTCGGCGACAGTTGGCATCTCAAGACCCGATGGGCCGCCTGGGTTGGAGCCGCCGATGTCGACGTTGATCTGGCGGGCAGTCTCGTTTGTGGCAACCCAGTTGAAGAAGAAAGCGGCGCAGTCCGCGTTCTTAGCGTTGGCGGCGATGCCGAATGTCAGCGGAGCAGACATGGCGGCAGGCGATCCACCGGCTTCAGCGGGAGGCATCAGGAAGAATCCGATGTTGCCGGGCATGTCCGCGTCGTATGCAGGATTCTGCCAATCACCATTGAAGATAAAGACCCCTTCGCCCTGGGTGAAGCGGGCGTTAGCGTCAGTATATTCGATGGCGTTGATGTCGGGCGGGAAGTAGCCGTTTTTGATCCACTGTTCCAGATGCTGGGCAGCGATGAGGTTCTCCGGCGTATCAATCGTGGCGCTGGGCTTCTGGAAAATCCAGTCGTTGATCGGCTCGACCGGGCCGACAGACGCCATGAGCGCCTGCAGCGGGAAGGCGAGTCCCATGCCGCTCTTGGCGCTGCCCCACTGCATGATCGGGAGGAGGCCGGCTTCCTTCGCTTTGGCGAGCAGGTCTTCGAACTCGGCAAGTGTCTTGGGCGGTTCCGTCATGCCTATCTGAGCTGCCAGTTCCTTATTGTAAAAGATGCCGGTCAGGCTGTAGTTGAGGCCCATTGCATAAAGTGCGCCGGAGCCGCGCGTGCCATCCTCCGCAACGCGGTTCTGGTTGAGCTGTGGCACAGGCCACTCGTCCCAACCGAAAGCGGCGGCATAGTCGTCAAGGTTCTTCAGCAGCCCTTGTTTGGCAAACGAAACCATCGTCGGCAGCCGGATGAGGTCAGGTGGGTTGTCGCCAGACAGCAAACGCGGCGTCGAGTTGATAAGATTCGTGAACTGGTCCTGCTTGATGTCCCAGGTCACATTTGGATACTGCGCCGTGAACTCTTCGGCGAGTTTGAAGGGAATATCGAACCCGGTCTCAAAGTAGGCGTTGAGCGTGACCGGCTCGGTTCCGCAGCTGGGGGTGGCCTCCTCCGCGAAGGATGGCACGGCAGTTAAGACACCCGCGAGTATAACAATGGTGGAAAGGATGAGACTAATCTTGCGTTTCATGCTAAAATTCTCCTGGTTTCTATTTTAGGTACAAAAGTGTGCCGATAGGGTCGGGCGGCAACCTGGCCCTACCTTTTATTCATTAAGTTCCAAATCCGCTCCTTTCCGGTCACATACCCCTTTCGCTACAAGTTGTTTCAACGGGTTTAATGTCGAACTGACCGATGCTCGTCTGCTTGATAAACATCTGCCCGTCCGAACATCGGAACACTACCGGCGCCGGGTGGTTCCTCGCGCGATCAACTCCTGCGGTGACGGCTTTCGACGCACCCTGACACACCAATCTTCTATGAAAGCACTTCTATGGAAGCGTTTCCATAAATAAATTAACTGTAAATCCTATTCGCATCGCTGTCAAGTATTTGACATATCCAAGGGTTGGTAAAGCCGCATGTTCGACAGATTTCCGGCTTCCTGACAATCATCCCTGCTCAAATTCCGAGATGTGGTATACTGTGGAAGTGCTTTTGCGGTGCTTTCATACAGGATAGAAACGATGTCATCGTCCAGAACGCCTCCGACCATTTATGATGTAGCCGAAAAAGCGGGTGTCAGTATCGCCACTGTATCTCGAATGCTTAATTCCCCCGATAAGGTTGGCCCCAAAACCCGGGATCGCATTCTGGCTGCGATTGACCAATTAGGGTTTGTGCCGAAAGCAGAAGCGCGGGCGCGCGCCCTGAGCCGCACCGGACGCATTGGCGTCATAACGCCTTTTTTTACCGCGCCCTCTTTTGTGCAGCGCCTCCGTGGGATTGCCAGCGCCCTGGGTAAAGCAAGCCGCGAGATGGTCATTTATCCCGTGGAATCGTACAGCCAACTTGGCAGTTATTTCGGCTCCATTCCGCTGACCGGGAACCTGGATGGGCTGGTCGTGGTGTCGCTGCCGGTTAGCGATATCGCTGCCCGCCGCCTGAACTCGTTCAATATCCCCACCGTGCTGATTGAATACTCGCACCCAACGCTGAACTGTGTCGAGATTGACGATTTTGAGGGTGGGCATATGGCTGCCGAGTATCTCATTCGCAAAGGTCACAAACGTATAGCCTTTCTGGCTAACCCCGATATACCCGAATATGCCGTTGCCACTTTAACGCGGCGCTTCACGGGTTTTCACCAGGCTTTGATAGAGGCCGGAATCGAATTACCTGAGAGTTATGTGCGCTACGCATCCAGCGATCAGGAACAAATTTACCAGGCGACGGCAGATTTACTGAGTCAGGCCCAGCCGCCAACAGCGATCTTTGCGGCGCTGGATTTTCATGCCGCCAATGTGCTGAAGGCTGCCCGCCGGCTGAATGTCTGTGTACCCGACCAACTCGCCATCGTCGGCTTCGATGACCTCGACATTGCCGAATATGCCGATCTGACGACCATCCGCCAACACCTGGATGAATCGGGCCGGTTAGCGGTCGAGATTTTGCTGGCTCACATTGCCGACCCAGGGCGCCCGGTACAACACGTGAAACTGCCGCTCACTCTGGTCGAACGCCTGACAGCATAAGAATTAACGTTCTGTATTGACTTTGCAAAATTTTTCGTGTTATCATGAAAGTGCTTTCATAAAACTTCTTTCTGATTAATATAGGACAAATCTCGCCAGTAGATTTTGTCGAAAATACAAAATGTGACCTCGTGTTCATGGAAAAGGAGACCAAATTACTCATGAAACGCACGACTTTGACCCTACTCTCGTTCCTGGTGGCGGCCTGCCTGTTACTCATCGCTCCGGCAGCGGCCCAGTCCACCGAACCCCCTGTCGAAATTCACTTTGCATTTTTGACCTTTAACCGGGTTTCTGAGGCGCTCGAATCGGTCGAAAGCGCGATTGATGAGATCACCGTCCCCAGGATCAATGTGAAAGTGAAACTTCATCCGTACTCCATCGCCGACTACGCCCAACAGATTAACCTTGCGCTGCAAAGCGGCGAGGCGCTGGATGTCTTCCACACCCTGGGCGACCTTCCCCAAAGCGTGTCGCAGAACAAGGTGAGAGACATCACTGATCTGGTTGACGAGTACGCCCCCGACGCGAAAGCTGTTGTCGGAGACTTCCTTAAGGCGGCGATGATTAATGGCAGGCTGTACGGTATTCCCACCTACAAAGGGGCCGCGCTGGCGCCCAACCTCGTCTATCGCGCGGACATCATGGCGGAAATCGGCATTGACCCCGCCACCATCACTTCGTTCCATGATCTCACGGCGGTGTATGCCAAAGTCAAAGAAACACACCCGGAAATGGTGCCGCTGACGCCCGACAGCGCCGGCTCACTCGGTCTGATTCGCAGTCTGCATGGCATTGACTTCCTGGGCGATGATCCTTTCAGACTCAACAACGTGGGCGCGCTGATTGGCGACAGCCTGACAGTCGTTAATTTCTTTGAGAGCAAGGAATTTATCGACACCATCACACTCACCCGGGATTGGTACAATGCCGGTTATATCCTGAAGGATGCCGCCACAACCACCAGCAACTGTCTCGAACAGCTAACCGGCGGCAAAGCCTTCTCCTGCATTGCCAGCTACAGCGGGCAGGAAGCTTACGTCCAGATTTCGGCGCAAACGGGGCGGGACATCAGAATGGTGCGCCTGGGGCAGCCCTACCTGACCACCTCCGCCGTTAATGCGCTGACCTGGTCGGTCGCCAGCACCAGCCAACACCCTGAAGCCGCGCTGAAGTTTATGAATCTGATCTTCAGCGACAGGGATGTCATCAACCTCATCATTTACGGGCTGGAAGGCCGCGACTATGTGAAGGTTGACGCCGATCACGTCCGCTACCCCGACGGTCAGGACGCCAATACCGTTCCCTATACAGCACAGTTGAGCTGCGGCATTGTGGGCAACCAGTTCATCCAGTATGCGATGGACGGCACCAACATGGATGATCTGAAGCTGTGGGACTACGAAAACAAGAACTCCCCACGTTCGCCGGCTTTTGGGTTCACCTTTGACAACAGCGGCGTAACCAATGAGGTATCGGCGGTGCAGAATGTCATCAATGAATATCTGCCGGGGTTGAGTACCGGCAGCATGGATCCTGAGGTGGAACTGCCCAACTTCATTGCTAAGTTAAAGGCCGCCGGTATGGATAAGATCATTGCTGCCAAACAGGCGCAGTTGGACGCCTGGGTGAGCCAGCAGCAGTAAAATTAGCTCCTGTTTAATTAAAACGAGTGAGCTTCCGCAGGGGCGAGGGATGCCTCGCCCCCACCGGCCACTCTCAGGCAGCCAACGAGCATCAGGAGGGCATAACATGAACTCGCGCAAACGTACTCGATTGAAGCTCAAAAAATCCTTACCCTTGCTGCTGATGGCGCTGCCTGGGTTGGCCTACCTGGTCATCAACAATTACATTCCGATGGCCGGGATCGTCATCGCCTTTAAAAAAATGGATTACGCCAAAGGCGTTTTTGGCAGCGATTGGGTTGGTTTCGACAATTTTAAGTTCCTCTTCAGCACGCCCGACGCCTGGATCATGACCCGGAATACGCTCCTCTATAACCTGGCCTTCATCGTGATCGGCACGATCTGCGCCCTGGTAGTGGCGCTCTGCATGAATGAGATCAAGGAGCGTTTTTTTGCCAAGTATTTTCAGGGCGCTTTTCTGCTTCCCAATCTCATCTCGATGGTGGTGGTTTCGTATATCGTGTTTGCCTTTCTCAACACCGATACAGGCCTTCTGAATCGAACCGTGCTGCCGGCCTTAGGCGTATCGGAAATCAACTTCTACAGCCAACCTCAGGCGTGGCCGCTGATCCTGTTGATCGTCTATCTGTGGAAGAACACGGGTTACGCCTCCGTTATTTACCTGGCCGGGATCGCCAGCATTGATCCGACCCTATACGAGGCCGCCCGCATTGATGGCGCGGGAAAGTGGGATCAGATTCGTTTCATCACCCTGCCGCAGTTGAAATCCATCATCATCATCCTGACTTTGCTGTCCGTTGGGCGAATTATGTTCTCGGATTTTGGGCTGTTCTATCAAGTGCCGATGAATTCCGGCCCGCTGTATTCCACCACGCAGACCATTGATACTTATGTTTATCGGGGACTGATGCAGCTGGGGAATATCGGCATGTCGTCGGCAGCAGGTCTTTACCAGTCTATTGTCGGGTTTGTGCTGGTGCTGACTGCCAATTATCTGGTCAAAAAGATCAGCCCGGAAAACGCGATGTTTTAGGGAGGCCGGCATGAAAAATTTATATTCCAAGGGAGAAAAAGCCTTCGCCACCGGTTCCGGGATACTGCTGGCTGTCCTGGCAGTCGCCAGCCTCCTGCCGTTTTTGCTGATCTTCATGGCCTCGATCACATCCGAGGAATCTTTGATTTTCAACGGGTATTCATTTACCCCGAAGGCGTTCAGCCTGGATGCCTACCATTACATGCTGGCCCAGTCCCAGGTGGTGCTGCGCGCCTATGGCGTCTCCATCTTTGTTAGTGTGGTGGGAACGGGCGCCAGTCTTATCCTGGTTTCGACACTGGCCTACCCGCTTTCCCGACCGGATTTTCCGTTCAGGCGAGTGCTGACCTTTGTCGTGGTTTTCACCCTGCTGTTTAATGGCGGCGTGGTGCCGTCCTACATCATGTGGACACGGGTATTCCGTCTGAAAAACACAATCTGGGCGTTGATCGTCCCCAACTACCTGATGAGCGGCTTCAGCGTGCTGCTGGTGAAGAACTACTTTGAAAAGGCCATTCCCAGGGATTTGATCGAAGCGGCCCAGATTGATGGCGCATCCGAATTTGCAATCTTCTTTAAGATTATGCTGCCGCTGTCCGTTCCGGTGTTGGCTACCGTTGGAATGCTCACGGCCCTGGTGTACTGGAACGATTGGATCAACGGCCTGTATTACATCAACGATCCGAGCCTGTATGGAATCCAGCAGCTTTTGATCCGAATTCTGGACAATATTCAGTTTCTCAAATCCGGCGCAGCTGGAATGGCGCTTGGCAATGTCGTTGTTGATCTGCCCAGCGCGGCGGTACGAATGGCGCTGGCCGTCATCGGCATTCTCCCGATTTTGCTGATTTTCCCCCTGCTTCAGCGGTACTTTATCAAGGGTATGGTCATCGGCGCGGTCAAAGGATGATCGGCGCGCACGCTTCCGATTGAAAACGAGGAATCATGAATGTAAAAGAAGTTGTTGACCGGATTATCGCTGCCTGTAATACGCCGCCGCTGGAAAAAACCTGCGATCAGCTTATGGCCGGCGATTGGGACTGCGAGGTCACGGGCATCGTTACCACCTTCATGGCGACAATTGAGGTCATCCAGGATGCCATCGCCAAAGGCGCTAATCTGATTATCACCCACGAACCGACCTACTATACGGGGTGGGACCAAACCGACTGGCTGCTGGACGATGAAGTGTATCTGCGTAAACAGCAGCTCCTTACCGAAAACCGCATCAATATCTGGCGGTTTCATGACCGGATGCACTTCTACAACCCCGATCTGATCTACTTCGGCCTCAATAAAGAATTAAACTGGGAGCAGTACCGGCTGCCGGGGAACGTCTGTTATGCCGTTCCGAGGACAACCGTTGCCGAGGTTGCCAGGTTTCTCAAACAAAAGCTCAACGTGAACGCCGTGCAGATCGTCGGGAAACGGGATACGAAAGTCGAGCGGGTCGGCGTCCTGGTGGGCGGCAGCAGCCTGGGAATTTTCTCCGAGCAGTCCCCAATGGAATTGATGCGCGACAACGATCTGGATGTCCTGGTTTGCGGCGAAATCCTGGAATGGACGTTATGTGCCTACGTGCGGGATGCCGCGCAGCTTGGTCTGAACAGAGCGTTGATTATTCTGGGGCATAATCGTTCTGAAGAAGTCGGGATGAAATACCTGACCGAATGGCTCATGCCGCTGCTGCCCGGTATCCCGGTGCACTTTTCCGAAGCGGGGGAGCCATTTACTTATGTCTGATCGAGAACCGACCGCGATTGGCCTGCCTGCCGATGAAGTCATGCGCTGGCGCGTCCAGATCGCCGCGCCGCAGGGCGTCGGCACAGCGGGGCATGAGGCCATCAAGCGGCCTGGCTTAAACCCATTCGCCCGACTAACACGAAAGCAGACCCACAATGGCAGCGATTGTGATCGAAAAAAATCTCATGGTGCCCATGCACGACGGTGTACGCCTCGCTGCTGACATCATCCGTCTTGATGAGGCCGGGCCACAACCGGTGCTGATGGCGCGCACGCCCTATAACAAAGACCTCTGGCTGGTGGATAACCTTGCTGTCTTTGATATGTTCCGGGCGGCCCAAGCGGGTTATACCGTGATCGTTCAGGATACGCGGGGGCGCTTCGCTTCCGAGGGTGAGTTTACGCCCATGTTTCAGGAACGTGCTGACGGTGTGGATGCTATCCAATGGGCGGCGGCCCAGCCCTGGTCAAACGGGGTTGTCGGCCTGTTCGGGGGTTCCTACGTAGGCATGACCCAATGGCTGCCCGCGCAAGAACAGCCTAAAGCACTGCGAGCGATCGCGCCGATGGTGACGTTCTCCGATCTTTACGAGGGGATGCAGTATCAGGGCGGAGTCAAGCTGCTTCATGGACTGGAGTGGTCTTTGGCGATGAGCTTTGAGACGGCCCGACGGCGCGCAGCGAATGGCGAGAGGCCACTGCCGGATTTGACCGGCCTCGACCGGGACGCCATGGCGGCCCACCTGCCGCTGGTAGATCAACCGCTTCTGCGCGATCTTGCACCCTACTATAACGACTGGCTGGCGCATCCCCTGCCGGGAGCTTTTTGGCAGGCTGGCTCACCGAATTCGGCCTACGAGCAGATCACAGTGCCGGCACTCAACATCGGCGGCTGGTACGACGTTTTCCTCTGGGGAACGCTGCAAAACTATATTGGTATGCGGCAGCGGGGCGGCAGCGAGGCGGCCCGCCAGCACCAACGGCTTATCATTGGCCCCTGGAGCCACATGAACAACTTCGGCAGCTACCCTGAGCGTGAGTTTGGTATGGCGGCCAGCCTGCGCGCCCTTGATCTGACCGGCGCGCACCTGCGCTGGTTCGACTGCTGGCTCAAAGGGGTCGAAAATGGCATCAACCAGGAACAACCTGTTACCCTCTTTGTGATGGGTATTGACCAGTGGCGCACAGAGGACGACTGGCCGCTGCCCGACACACAGTACCGCCATTACTACCTGCACAGCGGCGGCCAGGCCAATACGCTGCACGGTGACGGATTGTTATCGCCGGAAATCCCCGGCGACGAACCGCCAGACACCTACCTTTACAACCCGCTTCGCCCGGTTCCCACCGTTGGGGGTCAGGTACTCATACCCGGCGCGAACGGCACGGGGCCGCGCGACCAGCGGCAGGTTGAGGAACGCGAGGATGTCCTGGTTTACAGCACGCCGGTACTCGACCGGCCTATTGAAGTGACCGGCCCGATTCAGTTGGAATTGTTTATCACCTCCTCCGCGCTGGATACCGATTTCACCGGTAAATTGGTTGATGTTTACCCGGATGGCCGGGCGCTGATTCTGACCGAGGGCATTCTGCGGGCGCGTTATCACCAGTCCATGACTGAACCGGCACTGCTGGAACCTGGCACAATCTACAAGCTGCGGCTTGATTTATGGGCAACTGCGAATGTTTTTTTGCCCGGCCACCGCATCCGGTTAGAGGTTTCGAGCAGCAATTTCCCGCGTTTCGCGCGCAATACCAATACCGGCGGCGACTGCGCCACCGAAGGGGCGGATCAGTGTGTGGCAGCCGTTAATCGTATCTTCCATGATTCCGCGCATCCCTCACATCTGATTCTGCCTATCATCGAACGCTGAGGCGAGAACAAGCGAATAATCAATTCGAGCAGGACGTGCGTCAGGGCGATTGCGTCCTTCTAACTTCCAGTTAATGTAACACGCAGCCATGTGTGGGCAGCTGCCCTGGTCATAAGGCCGTTAAACCGGACAAACGTCGGCGAATCGTACTCGAAATCGCTTTTGGGTATGGTATTATTTTCGATGTCTTTCATTAAAAAGCATGGAGAGTAAAAAGGCCGATGAAACGTTTAGCCCTGTTGATCCTTCTGCTGTCAGTTTTGGGGATGACTGCCGTTTATGCCCAGGACGACTCCATCCTGCCGGTGTTCGCGCCGCCGGAGTGCGCTTATACCCCCGGCCAGGCCACCGGCACGGCCTGCTTGGAGCGTATGGCCGACTCCCCCAAGCCGGCGTTCGACCGCATCCCCCAGGATCGCCAGACCCTCAGCACCTACAGCTTCTGGCGCATCGGGCCGCACGCCGTCACCACGTACAGCGGGCCGGGCGGCAGCCCCAACGGCGGCATCCCGGAAGGCTTCAACTTCGTAAACGCGATTGACCTGAGCGTGGATGGTTGGCTGCAAATCGAGGGCGGCGCGTGGATTAAACGCGACGACGGTTATTACGTCCAGCCATCCTTCTTCACCGGCGTGCTGCTGCCGGAGGACTGGAATCAGCCGTTCGCCTGGGTGCTGGATACGACCCGCATCTACGCCTCCACCTATCCCGGCGGCCCCTGGACGGCGGAAAGCGGCTACCTGACCCGCCGCTACGACATGGTGAACATCTTTGCGGAAGCCTATGATGAAGAAGGCTGGCGCTGGTATATGATCGGCCCGAACCAGTGGCTCAAACAGACCTTCGTCTCGAAGGTGCTGCCGGTCAAACGGCCAGAAGGCGTCAGCGGGCATTGGGTGGCGATTGACCTGTACGAACAAACGCTGGTGGCCTACGAAGACGACCGGCCTGTTTTTGCCACGCTGGTTTCCAGCGGCCTGGACAACTGGGATACGAACGAGGGGCTGTTCACCATCTGGGCGCGGCTGCCCCGCGACCCAATGTCCGGCGCGACCGGCGCGCCCGACGCTTACGCGCTGCAAAGCGTCCCCTGGGTGATGTACTTTGACGATTCGATCAGCCTGCATGGCACCTACTGGCATGACCTGTTCGGCTACCGCCGCAGTCACGGCTGTGTTAACCTCAGCATCAGCGATGCGCGCTACCTGTTCGAGTGGGCGGGCACGGCTGAACCGAACGAGGAGGGAGAGCTTGTCAATTACGTCTACGTCTATAGTTCAGGCCAATACGGCGTTCCGCCGGGTTTGGTCGCGGCTTCATCGTAAACGGCACTGCAAACGGCCAGACCGCCCCTGACGGCTCATCCTTAACTTCCCGCCCCCTCGACCGGCTGTGGTTAAGAGGGGGCTTGCGATCTTAAAATAGTTAGCGTGACCAGAAAAGGAGTGCCGACTTGACCACCAACCTCGACCAGCGCATCCGCAGCCAGATTGCCCACGCCTACGAACACGCCCCGGCCATCCGCGCCATCATGGATGGCGCAGGCGTAAAGCCGTCCGACATCCAGAACGCCGCCGATCTGGCGAAAATCCCGGTATTGAGTAAAGATCAACTGACCAAAATCCATGCCGAAAATCCACCCTTTGGCGGTTTTCTGGCGGTGGACGAAGCGGCCCTGCCGCGTATTTATATCTCGCCGGGGCCGATCTTCGACCCGCAGCCGCCCGACCCGGACAACGCCGAGGCGCAGCTCGCGCCCTTCCGGTACGTGGGTTTTGGCCCTGGCGACCGGGTGCTGAATACGTTTATGTACCATCTCGTGCCGGCGGGGCTGCTGGTGGACGAGGCCGTGCGCGCCTGCGGGGCGACCGTCATCCCCACCGGCCCCGGCAGCACCGATTATCAGGTGGAAATCATCACCAAACTGAACGTCACCGGCTATGTCGGCACGCCCAGTTTTCTGGCGATCATCCTCGACCGGGCATCCGAACTGGGGCTTTCGGAAATACCGATCAAAAAGGCGCTTTTTTCCGCCGAGCCGTACACGCTTCAGCAGCGGATGCGCTTCGAGGGGGCTTATGGTATGAAAACTACCAGCGCCTACGGCACGGCTGACCTGGGTTTCGTCGCCTATACGATGGACGGTGTGGAGGGTTTCTGCGTGCTGGACAGCCTGTATCTGGAAATCGTAGACCCGGCCACCGGCCAGCCGCTTGAGCCGGGCAGCACCGGCGAGGTGGTCGCCACCACCTTCAACCGGGGCTATCCGCTGGTGCGTTTTGGAACGGGCGACCTGGGCGCGCTGGCCGCCGAACCCGCGCCGGAATGTGAAGGGCGGCAGCAGCTTCTGGGCCTATACGGGCGCAGCGGCGGGGCGATCAAGGTGCGCGGCATGTTCCTGCACCCCGACCAACTGGCGCGGGCAAAAGTTTTTTTCCCGCAGATCAAACACCTTCAGGCAGTTATCACCCGCCCCGGCAGCAAGGATCACGTGACCGTTAAGCTGGAACTGCACCCCGGCGAAAGCGGCGAGGGGCTACCGGAGATGATTAAAAATCTGGCCGAGCAGGCCATCCGGCTGCGAATTGATGAAGTTGTCATCGTGCCGCCGGGCGAGATTGACCCGGCGCAGCGCGCGGTTGTAGATGCCCGAACGTGGGATTAATCACAGACGACATCGAAGCGCGTGATGTGAGAGGGGCGAAAAATTTCTGCCTTGCCGGAATAGAAAATTTGTGCTAATCTGAAAGCGCACGCAGATGCCGAGACGAGTAGAGGAGCGCGAGGATGAGCGAGGAACGGTACAATCCCGGCCACAAAACGGCACTGGATCAAATTCTGCTGGCAATGCCCGGCGTGCGCGATGGCAAGGCGTTTGGTTATCCGGCCTATAAGGTTAGCGGCAAGGTGTTCGCCTTCATCGGCGGGATGGGTATGGCTTTAAAGCTGCCCGAAGGCCGCGTTCATGAACTGCTCCAGGCCAACCCGACCATGAAACCCTTCGAGCCGACCGAAGGCGTCTTCTGGCGCGAGTGGGTTTCGATTGACCATGCCGACCCGTCCGCCTATGAACAGTACGAATCGCTGTTTGCCGAATCGATTCGGTTCGTGACCGGGGGTGAGGGATAGATAAGGCGTTACTGTAATTGCTGGTTCTGTTCTGAACCTTCCCCAGCCCTAAATCCCCTCCCCTCAGGGGACTTTCCTGGCCTCTTAAGCCCCCTCTCTACGCAGTGGAGAGGGGGGGTGAGGACTAGCAATCAAGAAACAAATGTTGCACCACATATGCCGCCTGAGACACGCTTTTAGTCCGTTTCACGGAGGTAAGCCCATTTTACGAATGAGGACGTTATGCTGCTCGTCAACAGTCGGCAAGTCGTCCAGGGTACGTCGTGCAAAATCCTCGCTTCTTATTGCATAATTCCAGATAATCACGAATCCTTTTAATAAAGATGGTTTTTTGATGGCTATGAGCGAAAAAACCAGATTACTGATCGTGGATGATGAACATGATCTCCTGGCGGAGTTAGCAGCACTCTTGAGGCGATCTGGTTATTGGGTCGAAACCGCCAGCAGTGGACAGCAAGCAATCCAGACTATTGAGCAATTCAGGCCGCATCTGATCGTGCTGGATGTCTTGATGCCCGGCATGGATGGTCGAGAGGTTCTCAGACGGCTGCGACAGGCAAACGATTGGACGCCGGTCATTTTACTGACCCAGGTGGGAAACTCTACTGAACGTGCCTTAAGTTTGCAGGAAGGCGCCGACGATTACCTCAACAAGCCGTTTGATCCCATGGAACTCATCGCGCGGATACAGGCCATTATGCGTCGGGTTCAGAACACCCCCTCGCCGAAGGCGAGTTTTCGTTATCTGGAGTGTGATGGGCTGACCCTAGATCGGCAGAAGCGCCAGGTCTGGCTCTCTGGCACGGATCTGAAGCTCACAACGCGGGCGTTCGGTGTCTTGGAATATTTGATGTTAAATGCACAGGAGATTGTTTCACGCGATAGGCTGTTGAATGAGATTTGGGGCTGGGTCTATGCGGTTGAAACCCGGGCCGTTGATGTGCGGATCGCGGAAATTCGTAAGCAGTTGGGCAGTCATGCCGATTGGGTCGAAACGCTCGTTGGACAGGGCTATCGTTTCCTGGGAGAAGTACGCGGGCGATGAGGCACTGGCGAACCCCACTCCTATACAGCCTTCCGTTGGTTTTGGCGCTTGTGACGGTGATGGCTGTCAACCTCGGCGTCATTACAGACCTGCTTTTTGTGGGCCGTTTTGAAATATCTCTAGGCAGTCTAACGCTTGTCACGGGTCTATGTCTCACCGGCGGATTTGTGATGCATGGGTTTGTGCGGCGTCGAAGCCGTAAGCAGATCATGCATATGCAGGCCGAAACACAGGAACAATACGCCGTGGCTCAACGGCGCTTCTTACAGCGTCTGGATCACGAGTTGAAAAACCCGCTGACCATTATCCAACTCGGACTGGCAAATCTGCACCCCCGTATCCCCCTTGAAGACCACCCATCCTTTATACGCATTGAAGAACAGACGCAGCGCCTGCAACGACTGGTAGAGGACTTACGGCGATTAACAGACCTGGAAGAAGCGAAACTGGAGCGGGATAGAGTTGATCTGAGTGAAGTTCTGGAGGAAGTTGTTAACCTGGTGCGTGCCTCCGCCTCGTCCCGCAGCCTGATACTGCATGTAAGGCAGATTCCCTGGAAGCTGTCCCCCGTATGGGGAGATCGAGATTTACTGGAAGTCGCCCTGCGTAATCTACTGGACAATGCAATCAAGTACACACCCTTAGATGGAACCATCGAAATCCGCGCATCCGAAAACGGGCATGGTGTACTGGTGGAAATCGCCGACACCGGAATGGGTATCCAACCGGAAGATTTGCCACATGTCTATGAGGAGCTTTACCGAGGGACAAACGCTCGACAGTTCGCCGGGAGCGGTCTGGGTCTGGCAATGGTCAAACGTATCATTGACCTCCATCAGGGACAGATTGATATATCCAGCCGGCCTGGTGAAGGGACAGTCATAACGCTGCGCCTCCCGCTTGCCCGCTCTGAGCGTAACTGATTCGTTACATCTCAGCATTGATCCGTTACAGCCGGCGCGTTCGTTGAAATATCATTTATGCTAACGTTAGAACGATAAAAGATGCAGCCTATGAAACATGTGTGGTTGTTCATATGTGTGATGATCCTGACGGCAGGATGTAATGGACAGTCGAGTGTGAGTGTCATGGTTGTGCGTCCTGCGGACTTGACGGCAACATTCATGTTTGTGCCACCGGTAGGGATAAACAATGTGACCCATACAAGTTCACCGACTCTCACCCCTGATCCGGCTTCCTGCCAAGTGTATAACGCCCTCGGCGCTGAGATTTATCTACGTAATTTTCCAGGCGCACAGCATGATGTGATTGCCACATGGCTGCCGAATATTGCGTTGGAAGTTCTGGGGCGCACCGACAATGGCTGGTATCTCGTCCGTGTTCCGCCCGGAAACAGAGGTTGGGTGTCTGACGAAGTGGCACGCCTGAGCGGATTGTGCGATCACCTGCCCTTACTGACAAGTGCGAACCTGCGTTCCCCCGATTATAAACTGCCCTGCCGAGTGAGCAGCGCGAGCGGCAGTGTTGTTTCGCTGTTCAATTTGCCGGCGTTTGACAGCCAGATCGTCGGCGAATTACCACAGGGATACCTGATGGAGGCCCGACAGCGTACCCCAGGGGGCTGGTACTATCTGAGTGACTTTCTCGAAATGCTGCCCCCCCAGTGGAACCAGGGTTGGGTTTATGAAAGCATGGTACATCTCAATGGCAGCTGCGGCGGCATTTCGACGGAAGAACCACCGGCGAGCGCCGCGGTGATTCTGGCGAATGGCGAAACCCTTGTGGTCGGCTGTACGGGTGTCAATGCCGGTGCGCGCCGCGTGGATATTTATGTCAATGCCGGTATGGACTCGGCGCGGCTGTCCTGGATTTTACCCGGCGAAAGGGTGCGCCTATCCTTACGCAATGCCCAGGGATGGGTGATGGCGGAATATGATGCGTTTCGAGGCTGGGTTAAGCCGGATGAACTTGAACTGTCCGGCGATTGCGACAGTCTGCCAGATTTGCCGTGAAAGCATCTGGAATGATGCGAGGAATACACATGCCAATTCAGATACAGCCGATTCACCATGACGGATGGACACCGCTTCCATACGAGGGATGCCGCAATGTGTCGGTGAAAATGCTGATGAAACTGAACCACCTCGGATTATCCATGCTGCGTTTCGAGGCTGATGGCACGATTCATGAGCATCCGGCGCAAATTGAGATTGATGTGATTTGCCTCGAAGGTGAAGGCATGGTCAGCGTGGGAAACGAGCAGTCTCCATTGAAAGCCGGCGAGCGCGTTCGATGGCCGATGGGTATTCCGCATCGCCTGTGGACGAATACCACCGAGATGGTCACGCTCATGGTTGAGTACTACGGCGATGCCTCAGAATAGGAGAAGATGATGGGGCAAGAAGTTCCCGATTTCGACCGTCTCTGGGACTTTAACCAGCCTGCCGAGACGGAAAAACGGTTCCGTGCGCTGCTGCCGCAGGCACAGAACAGCGGTGATCGGGTATACCATGCCGAACTGCTGACACAAATCGCCCGGACTTTGGGACTCCAGCAGAAGTTTGAGGAAGCCCATCATCTGCTTGACAGCGTTGAAACCATGCTGACTGAAGACATGAAACGACCCCGCATCCGGTATTTGCTGGAGTGGGGGCGGGTGTTGAATTCATCCGGCGCGCCCGATCGGGCGCGGCCACTGTTCATCGAAGCGTGGGAGCAGGCGCGGCAGGTGGGCGAGGATTCTTACGCGGTAGATGCGGCGCATATGGTCGCTATTGTTGCCCAGGGTCAGGAAGCCCTGTCGTGGAATCGGGCTGCACTGCAACTGGCCGAAACCAGTTCGCAGGAACGCGCCCGCAGCTGGCTCGGTTCGCTGTATAACAACATGGGCTGGACGTATCATGACATGGGCCAGTACGACCAGGCGTTGGAGATATTTGACCGGGCGCTTAAATTCCGTGAGCAAGAGGGTAAGCCAGATCGTATTCGCATTGCCAAGTGGTGTATAGCGCGCACCCTGCGTTCGTTGGGGCGGGTGGAAGAGGCGCTTGAAATGCAGCAGGCGCTGTTGAAAGAGGCGGAAGCATCGAATGAAGAACCAGGATACACCTATGAAGAACTGGGGGAATGTCTCCTGCTGCTGAAGCGCGAATCCGAGGCAAAACCTTTCTTTGCCCGCGCTTATGCGGTGTTATCGCAAGACCCCTGGCTCGCTAGAAATGAGCCGGGGCGGCTTCAGCGGTTGCAGGAATTAAGCAGCTAGGGAAAAGTGACGTGGCAAATCCTGGGATAGTACAGAAAACGGCTGGACCGGGCATCGCCTGAAAGCAGATGGTAGTGGCGTGTATGAGCGTGTAAGTTTGGAGTCAACTCATGAAAGCGATTGTATACACAAGATACGGGCCGCCGGAAGTGCTTCAACTCCAGGAGGTAGCCAAACCGGTTCCGACCGACAATCAAGTGCTGGTCAAAGTTCAGGCGGCATCTGTAAATGCGCTTGACTTCCGTCGTTTCGAGAGGCAGTCGAGTTTTGGCCGCTTCATGGATGGCGTGGTTCTTAAAACAATAAACAAGGTACTCGGCGCTGATATAGCGGGGCAGGTAGAAGCGGTTGGCAGTAACGTAAAGGATTTTCAGCCGGGTGATGCGGTATTCGGGGTATCGGCAGGATCCGTCGGTGGGTTTGCCGAGTATGCATGTGCTGCTGAGAATCAGTTAGCCCTAAAACCGGCCAATTTATCGTTTGAAGCAGCCGCAGCCGTCCCGGTAGCGGGATTGACCGCCCTGCAAGGTCTTCGTGATAAAGGACAGATTCAACCCGGACAAAAGGTTCTCATTAATGGGGCGTCTGGCGGCGTAGGGACGTTTGCTGTACAGCTTGCCAAATCTTTCGGCGCTGAAGTGACTGCCGTATGCAGCACGCGGTCACTGAACACGGTGCGATCCATTGGGGCAGACCATGTGATTGATTACACCAAAGAAGATTTTACCAAAAGCGGGCAGCGTTACGACCTGATTGTTGCCGTTAACGGATACCACCCGCTTTTAGACTACCGACGCGCATTATGCCCCGGCGGCATTTATGTTATGGTCGGCGGCTCTATGGCGCAGATTTTCCAGGGAATGCTCGCGGGGCCATTCGTATCGAAGATCGGGAATAAGAAGATGGGATTTATGGGGATTGCGAAACCCAATCAAAAGGATCTGGTTTTTATGGGGGAGCTTCTTGAAGCCGGCAAAGTTGTACCTGTCGTGGATAGATACTATCCATTGGGTGAGGCTGCCGAAGCTGTCCGGTATCTGGTAGAAGAACATGCGCGAGGAAAAGTCGTCATCACTGTGGAACGCGGCGAAGCCAGGCCGGGAACGCCAGGTCGTTTGTCCTAGAGCGCCTTTTGATACTCCATCAGTCTATTCAACGGATGCTGCATGTTCCGGCAGTCGCAGCCCGCATTCCACAGTACAACACACGCCCATCGGGCAGTGGTGCTTGCGGCATGGAAAACGGCCCGCCGCCAAAAGACGACTCGATCGGCGGCATTTGGCCGGTGTACGTCTGCTCCGGGGCGGTCGCCCAACCCAGTGCTTCGCGCATATCGGGATAAAAGCCCCATACTCGTCCAAAAGGCCCGGCAGGCTCAATGAATCCCTCCGGCGGCGGACTGCCGGCAGGGGTTTCGGGGAGTGCGTCAAATTCGATGCAGTAGTGATAAGAGCCATTCGGGCCGAGAATAATATTCCGCGTCTGTTCCGAGTAGGCATAAACGCAGTTCGCGCCAGCATTACGCACCATGAATCCACGCTCGAACGATTGGTAGATCGTTTCATCATCTGTGAGGGTAGACGGCACCGCTGTTGGAAATGGCGGGCTGGTGGAAATCATACTGATGAGGACACAGAGGCATAGAACCGGAGCAAATACCACCAGGCTTTTCATAGGTATGAATCGTTCCTTCTCTCCTGTTAGTTCTGGCTGCGCGCTTCTTTATGTTCTGCCTTCAATTAGGCGGCAAAGCCCAGCCGCTGCTCGGATCGAGTACGAGATTATCACCTGTCGGCCAGTGAAACACATTGATGGTAATTGGCGTATCGCCCGCCGCCCACCCACGATGCTCTTCCCAGGGAGTCATATATTCGACTTGAGCGGATGTGCCGCATCCCAGACGAGTCGGGAGGATTGGGTTATTTGACCACCAGACTTTGCCCAACGCGCCATAGGGTCTGAAACTGCTGCCACAGGGAATAGAACCATCTTCGGGCATGGATGGGTAGATCGGTTCGCCCTGCCAGGTGTCCTCAAACTGCTCCCATTGTTGGGTGTCGGCATATAAAACGTAGACTTTGCGCGTATCGCGCCGCGCGAACATATACCCCCGGTCAAAAGGCTGGTAGATGAGGTTGGTCGTCTGCTGCGTCATCGGGCAGCCAAACCAGATGGTTGCAAAGGGGCAGACCAATTCGACGTTCCGGCTAACGGACGTTGGCGGCCCAACCGGCGTAGGAACGTCCAGGCTGTTATACGGAATGCGAAGCTGCTGCCCGGCCATGATCTGATTAGCGTCGGCGAGGCAGTTTGCCTCAGCCAACAGATTGACCGTTGTCCCGGTACGCCGCGCGATTGAGCCAAGCGTATCGCCGGCTGCTACGATATAGACTGCCCAATCGGTGCGCGGCGAACAGTTGGTTGAGCGAATGGCGTTAATCGGCTGGATAGTCAGGGTTACAGTCGGCGTCGGGCTGGCCGTCCGCGTGACTGCCATGCCGGGAGCAGCCGTCGTGACCAGGACACTGCTCACTTTCGGCGCCGCCGGCGTTTGCACCTCCAGCGATATATTACAGCTCGATATGCAGCACAGCAGTAGGAAGAGTATCGGAACACTGGCGCGCATAGCAACTCCTGAAAGTTCAAATTCCATAATCGGCTGCTTACCAGTGCCAGGTCTGGTTTTCGATATACACAACCCGCCCATCCGGTAAGCTGATAGACAGCAAACTGCTGCTCAACTCGGTCACCGCAGCCTGGTAACTCTGCTCCGGTGTCCTTGCCCATCCCATATATTTTCGCATTTGCTCGTTGTTGCCCCAGACGCGGCCAAACCCACTGACGGGAGCGAAAAGACCGGTCGGCGCATCGGTGTAGGGATTATCCGGCAGATTTCGGAGGCTGGTCGGAGGATAAATGCCAACCGATGCCAGGCCGAAAACATAAATACCATCTCTGTCCGCTAACCAGACCATAAATCCATTCTCGAAGGGTTGGTACGCGGCCTGGGTGGTGACACTCGTCTGGTTCGCGGCAACGGAGATCGAGAGCGACGCTTCAGCCAGCCGTTCGTACATATTGACCGGGTAGGTTGTGGTGAGGTTGGCGGCGTGCAGCACCAGCCGAATTTCGGTTGTCCCGGATGGCGGCGCTTGAACTGTCGTGCTGCCAGCCGTCGCAAGCTCCTGAACAATCGAGATAGGTTGATTGGTCGCCGCATCCAGCGCTGTGAGCAGCGCATATTGTGTCCCGCTGACCTGCCAGGTCACGGTGATAAAACCGCCCGGCGCGACCGGATTTGGCATGGCCGTGAAACTCTCGATGCGTACCTGGTTGGTCGCCGCCAGGCTCAGGTAGATGGTTTCGATCCCATTGTTATCAACGGCATATTCCAGGGCATAACCTTCAATTTCGTTCGGCTGGAACTGGTAAGCGCGGACCCGCCATGCTCGTACATGCTGCCGGTCAGCCGCGAAACAATAGGGGCCGCCAATCACCACCGCGCCTTCGCCCACCTGGAGTGTTCCAATTTGCGTGCCGCGCGGCGGGGGATTGTTCATGATCGGCGCCGCAGTCACAGCCACGACCGATGTCCCTATCGTGATCCCGCTGCCGGGCTTATAGGGCGGCACAAAACAGTCGGATGGGCTGATGGTTGGATTGGGCGGCGGAGGCGTCGGGCGGATAACGCCGCTGACTGTCCATTGGTTTCCCTGATGAAAACGAACCCAGCGGTTTCCAGGAATCGTGAAACCGATCACCTGCCCGTTCCTTACCCGAATCGTCATTGTATGACTCTGCTCCGGGCTGATCGCCCAGCCCAGGCGCTGCTGAACACTTGGGAAGTTTCCCCATACCTTGCCGAACCCCATAATTGGCGCAATTCGCCCGGCAGGTGGTGTGAATGTCTGGGATGGCAAACTGCCATACTGCCGAACGGAATAAACCGTCAGTTCGCCAATGCTGTCAGCGTCGCCCGCCAGCGCACCGATGTAGACCCGTATCTCAGCATTATCACCCCGCCACACCATGAAGCCGTTCTCGTACTGCTGATAGGTTGCGCCCGTTGTCCATTCACGAGTTCCGGGGTCAGGCGGGAGAGCAGCGCCGGGTGAGTTCGAGGGTACACGCAGCTGCTGCCCGACATAGATGCGGTTGGCATTGGGCAGGCAGTTGCCTTGTACGAGTGCTGCCGTCGTGGTGTTAAAGCGCCGCGCAATACGATAGAGTGTGTCCCCACGTACAACCGTATAGGTTCCCCAATCGTTTCTAAGGCTGCATTGGGCCTGTACACCTTCAGCCCTATTCACGCTCGAAACAGCCAGCACCAGCGCCAGCAAAATTATGACGATCCGGCTCGGTATAATTATTTGGCGCATTGATCCCATTCCTCCTTATCCGAAACCCGTTGGCAAGTGGAAGGACTGGGATTTACAAAGAGTTCCATTCTACCTGCCCTTGCCTAATCATTCGCACCGCCGATCTTGATCGTGTGCGATTGTGCTGGTTACACCGTACAACACCAGGCATTAGCCTGTATCCCTGGCGTGTAACAATTCGACGGTTTGGAGTAACCAAGCCGTTACATTCCATTCAGTTCAAACGAATCTGTCCTTGATGAACTTGGTAAGTGTTGGAGGTCAGGCAATAACGTTTTTGTACGCCCCTCAGCCCGCGCCTGTGGTACACTTGGGCGCGAATACATGCTGAGGGAAAACCATGCAGCTGGCCGTAAATTACTCGCCGCAGGCCGCAGAACTGCTGGCGGCGGGACGCATCCAGTTTGACCTGTTTAAATGCCCGGACTGGCCGGACATGATCGAAACGGCGCAGGCGCTGCGCCCGGCTTACGTGCATTTTCCGCTGATGGCCGGGCGCGCGAACATCGAAAAAGTGGGCTGGCAGCAGATCGCGCGGCTGCTGGCAGTCACGCCGACGCCGTTCGTCAATACGCATCTCGCGCCGCGCGCCTCGGACTTCGACATGCCGCTGGACACCACTGAACCGGCGCATACCCGCGCGCTGGTCAGCGCCATGCTGCTGGACATCCGCCGAATGGCGCGGCGTTTTGGGCGGGAACGGGTGATCCTGGAAAACGCCAACTGGGACCCGAACTACGAAATCCCGCGCCCGGTGCTGGAAACGGACATCATCCGGCAGGTGGTCTATGAAAGCGGCTGCGGCCTGCTGCTGGACATCGCCCATGCCCGCATGGCGGCAGCTTACCTGGGCATCGAGCCGCGCGCCTATATCGCGCAGTTTCCGGTTGACCGGCTGGCCGAACTGCACATCGCCGGCACGCTGTACGACTCCGCCCAGGCGCGGCTGGTTGACCATTACCCGATGAGTGAAACCGACTGGGCGCTGGCCGAATGGGCGTTTGAGCGCATCCACCGGGGTGAATGGAAACGCCCGCAGATTGTGGCGCTGGAATACGGCGGGACGGGGCCGGGTTTCGCCTGGCGCAGCAAAGCCGACGTGCTGGCCGCCGATGTGCCGCGCCTGGCCGCGCTGGTGAACAGTCAGGACTTTTTTCGGTCAACGACCAGCCGCTAAAGCGGCCGGCTTGTCCCTGGCGCTGCGCCCGCCGCTTCGGTGACAGCAGCAGTGATGGCGGGCGCATCCGAGACAATAGGCGCATTGACTGACGCCCAACAAGCAA
>QUBZ01000053.1 GCA_014338005.1 Chloroflexota bacterium
GTGCGAACCCACCAGCAGCGGTTGCCTGCTAAAACGAGAAACTTTATACTCTGGGCAGGTGTTAAACAATTTTTCAACCAAACCTATGGAAAACATCCGACTCACATCCCTGGTGGCCTGCGCGGGTTGAGCGTCTAAGCTCGGTCCAAAAGACCTGGCGCAAGTTTTGCGCCCGCTGACCGGCCTGTTTCCAACCGAAGATTATCCCGCGCTGCTGGTCGGCCTGGCCGAACCGGACGATTCGGCTGTCTACCGGCTGGATGCCGAACGCGCCATCATCTCGACGGTGGACTTTTTCCCGCCCGTCGTTGACGACCCTTATGCATTTGGCGCGATAGCGGCTGCCAACGCCCTCAGCGATGTGTACGCCATGGGCGGCGAGCCGCTTTTTGCCATCA
Source organism: Chloroflexota bacterium (assembly GCA_014338005.1). Classification (GTDB taxonomy): domain Bacteria; phylum Chloroflexota; class Anaerolineae; order Aggregatilineales; family Phototrophicaceae; genus CFX2. The sequence goes on from QUBZ01000053.1 coordinate 399, forward strand.
ACCTGGTCGCTTATCCCGACGGTTACGGCCTGGAAATCCTGACCGAAATCCTGCGCGGGGGCGCGGAAAAAGTCCGCGAGGCCGGGGCGGCCATCGCCGGCGGCCATACCGTCACCGACAAGGAACCCAAATACGGCCTGGCCGTCACCGGCATCATTCATCCCGGCCAGGTGATGACCAAAGGCGGCGCGTTACCCGGCGACCAGCTTGTGCTGACCAAACCGCTCGGCAGCGGCGTCATCACCACGGCCCTTAAAAACGAAAAAGCGCAGCCTGACCATGTTGAAACGGCCATCGCCAGCATGTTACGGCTCAACCGGGACGCTTCGCGGCTCGCGCGGTCTTACGGCGTTCGTGCCATGACCGACATCACAGGTTATAGTTTATTGGGACACGGCCACGAAATGGCGCACCTCAGCGGCGCTGACTTTTTCATTCGATTTGAGGCGCTTCACTGGTTGCCCGGCGCGTTCGACTACGGCCAGCAGGAAATTTTCGCCGGCGGCCTGTTCCGCAACCTTGACTATTTCGGCCAATGGGTGCATTTTGAAGGGGACTTTAAACCGTTTGAGCGCGATCTGCTTTTCGACCCGCAGACTTCTGGGGGACTGCTGATGGCCGTACCGCCCGAAAACCTGGCGGCTTTAATGCGCGATCTGGCGCTGGCCGGGGACAGCGCGCGCCATATTGGCGAAGTTCGCGCCGGGAACGGCATGATTAACGTATATAAAAGTAACATCTGATTAACGAGCAGGAGCATCGGCTGATGGTTAGCCAACCCAGTCATACTTACGGCCTTTCCAAAAATCTGTTCGTCAGCCGTAAAGCCAGCGGCGATTCGATCGTCGTCGGCGGCACCGGCGAGGACAACACGCGCTGGACGCGGGTGCTGTCCTATCGCGCCGCGCAAATGCTGTGGTTTAATCTGGCGGAACTGCTCTATCCCGAAAAATCCAAACGCATCGGCGGCCTCATCACCACTGCGCCCCTGCGCGGCGCCGACCTCCCTACCATCACCACGCATACCGCCGTAGATAAAACCGAAGACAGTAATTTTGAAGTCACCGGCTGGGCCGGCAGCCAGAGCTGGGTCATCAAGCTGGATGCCGATGAGGTTCGGCGTTTCTGGTCGGCCCTGGACGCGGTTTTAACCCCTATCGAGTGGTCGGAGCAGTAGCCGGCCTCAGAGTCCTGTCCCGCGCGCCGCAAAGCCGGTGCAGTCCTCCGCAATTTTGCGCGCAAACCAGAAGTGTATTAGTATGCACGTTGTTGTGGTTAGATAATCGTTTGTTTTTGCCGAAAGAGGTCACTTATGAGCAGCTACCCCTCGCCTGTCCCCAAACCGCCCTCGGCGGGTGCGGGACAGACCGCGCTGGCGAAAACCAGTGGGGCTTATGTCAACCTGCGAAGCGGGCCTGGGACGAATTACCAGGACATCGGCGACATCTTTAATAATACCGTACTGGTTTATTATCCGGCTTCTCGCACGAGCAGCGGTTGGGTATGGGTCGAGCAGTTTAGTGCTTCGGGTTGGGTATCCACCAGCGTTATTTCCTTTGAAAACATCGCCGCGCCCAAACCCATTCCGCCTGACCAGGCCACACCCTACGACGGAAAAATCGGCATCTGGCACTGGAAAGGGGATGTGCTGCCCGAAAACAGCATCGAGGATGTGGCGCGTAATATCAAAGCTGCCGCGCCGTATGTCACGCAGGTGTGGGTCAAAATCAGCGACGCGACGGCCCGCACCGGCGCGCAGTGGCAGGGTTATTGGGATACTAAACGCAGCCTGGCGATTGACGGCCCGCAAAGTGTTGACCGCTGGGTGAGCGCCCTGCAAAAATTTAATATGGAATTCCATGCCTGGTGCGTGCCAAAGGGAACACACACCGAAGCCGAAACCAATATCATCATCCAGGCCTGCTCAAGGCCGGGCGTTAAATCTCTGATTCTCGATATAGAGCCTTACGCCGGTTTCTGGGAAGGCGGGCAAGCCGGCATCCGCCCGTTTATGACCCGCATCCGCCGCGCGCTGCCGGGTTCGTTCCATATCGGCCTCGGCGTTGACCCCCGGCGGCATCATTATGCCTCCATCTTCCCCCAGGAATGGTATCCTTTCGTCAACAGCGTGCATCCGATGGTCTACTGGGCGACCTTCCGGCGCACCCCGGAAGATTCGCTCAAAGAGACTTATGAAGTCTGGGGCGGGTATGGGCGTCCGATCATCCCGATTCTGGACGGCGATGCACCCCCCAGCGAGATGGCGACCGCCATCACCCTTGCCACCCAGCGCCATCAGGCGCGCGGACTCAGTTGGTGGCGGCTGGGGACGATCACGCCTGCCGGCTGGAAAGCCATCAGTCAGCCGATCACACCCGGCACGCCCCCGCCCGGCCCGGTAGACCCTGAACCGGCTCCGGGCATCGAGATCGTCGTCCGCCCCAGCGATGTCGGGTTCGCCAGCGGCACGTACACCGGCAAATCGGAGTTCAGCCGCTTTCAGGGAACCTGGGGATGGGAAGTGCTTTATAAAGGCACTGAGCCGCAGACCAGCAAAGTCTGGGCGCGCTGGACGCCGCGAATCAGCAAATCCGCCAAATACGAGATTGCGACCTTCGTCCCCACGCGGCACGCCAGCACGCGCAACGCGCGTTTCAAAATCGCCAATGTTAAAGGCGTGAGCGGCGAAATGGTCGTTAACCTCGACCAGAGCCGCCACGCCAACCAGTGGGTAACGCTGGGGGTCTTCGACCTGGACGCCTCAACTGCCGGGGCGGGAACGGTGTTTTTGAACGACCTGACGGGTGAAACCGGGCTTGAAATCGCTTTCGACGCCCTGCGCTGGCAGGAAGTGACAATCCCTGACAAACCCGCGCCCGGCGGCGAAAATCTGGCCGACGGTTACGACTCCCCTGTTGGGACAGAAACCGAGCGACGCAGCAGCAAGGTTTGGCCCGGCGAATGGATTGACGCCAGCCCCTTCGCCAGATTGTATTTCGTCGGCACACCCAGCGAAGCCTACCACACCGGCGCCGATCTCAACCTGCCGCGCGACGCCGACGCCCATGCGCCAGTTTATGCTTCCGCCAGCGGCGTGGTAACGTTCGCCGCCAAACTCCCCGTCTGGGGCAACGTCATCATCATCAAACATGACCCCCTGGCGAGCAACCGGACGGTGCTTTATGGGCGCTACGCGCATGTCGAGGAAATGATCGTAAAAGTTGGTGACCGGGTGCGCCGGGGACAGCAGATCGCCAAAGTCGGCAACGCCTTCGGGCGTTATGCCTACCACCTGCATTTTGATCTCAGCCACACCACTATTCTGGAAAGTCAGCCCCAACATTGGCCCGCCAAGAACCTGAATAACCTGCTGGCGAACTACATTGATCCCCGCGACTTCATCCAGAACAACCGGCCTAAAAGCTAAAAACGAGACCGAATCAAAAAGGGCGCTCCGGTCTGGAGCGCCCCCGCCCTACTCCTACTCCGTCTAAAACAAACCCCAATCGTCGGCAGCGCCTTCCTCCATCATGCTGGGGTCCCACATCTCCAGCCCCATTTCGATGGTGGTCGGCCTGCGTGTATAGTTCTGCGCCGTCCGCCGCGTCTGCTCAAGCAGCTGCGGCGCATACGGACAAAACGGCGTGGTCATAATCATCACCAGATGGGCGCGGTCTTCCAAGATTTCAACCTTGCGAATCAGTCCCAATTCGATAACGTTCATCCCGATTTCGGGATCAACCACGTCTCGCAAAGCCTCTCGCAGCCCTTCCTCGATTATTTGTATCTGGTCGGTCATTATGGATTGTCTCTCGATCTCTGCAAATGGATGTTTTATAATTTTGTATGCTAACACAGGTCCCTCCGGGAGTCAATTTTTATAACTCCAATCATAATTATCTACCGTTATTAATAAATTTTAACTTCGGTTAAATTTATTTTGTGACAGCCGTAACAGAGCATCTCTGTGAGAATTTCTCTAATGTTAATTATAAATATTGACACCGGCCTGAAACGGCTGTTATACTTACCACAGCTTTGACCCATAGGTACGAAGAAAATTTAACCAGACATCAAAACTTGAGGAGGAAGCCCAGCATGGGCGCTGCACTAGAAATTCGCAACCTACACGTCTCTGTCGAGGATAAACCCATCCTTCGCGGGGTGAATTTGACGGTTAAACAGGGCGAGGTTCATGCCCTGATGGGGCCAAACGGTTCCGGCAAAAGCACCCTGGCAAACGTCCTGCTGGGGCATCCGGCTTACGAAGTCACCGCCGGGCAGATCATCTTCGAGGGTGAAGACCTGCTGGAAATGGAAGCCGACGAGCGCAGCCGGGCCGGGCTGTTTCTCGCCTTCCAGTACCCTGTGTCTATCCCCGGTGTTACGCTGGCGAATTTCCTGCGTCAGGCCATCAATGCGCGCATGAAGGCGAAAGACCCGGACAGCAAGGGCATCTCGATCCCGGAATTTCGCCGCCTGCTTAAGGCCAAGATGGATTTGCTCCAGATGGATCACAGTTTCGCCGGGCGCTACCTGAACGAAGGTTTTAGCGGCGGTGAGAAAAAACGCGCCGAAATCCTCCAAATGGCGACCCTCGAACCACGCATCGCCATCCTGGATGAAACCGATTCGGGGCTGGACATTGACGCGCTGCGGATTGTATCCGACGGCGTGAACAAACTACGCGGGCCGAACCTGGGCGTTCTGGTCATCACGCATTACCAGCGCATTCTCAACTACATCCAACCCCAATATGTCCATGTCATGCTCGAAGGCCAGATTGTCGAGAGTGATGGCCCGGAACTGGCGCTGCGCCTGGAAGAAATGGGCTACGACTGGATTCGGGAAAAATACAATGCCCTCTAACCAAAAGCTAAACGTCGAAGGAGCGATTTAATGGTGGATATAAACGACGTTCGCAGCGAAAAGGAACTGAGCGCCGAAGAAGCCGCGCTGAAGCAGCTGCGGACTTCCTACGAGGAAACCTACGGCTTCCACGATGCCGATGTAAACTACGTCTTCAAGAGCCAGAAGGGTCTGACAGCCGAAATCGTCCGCCAGATCAGCGAGATGAAAAACGAACCCGGCTGGATGACCGAAATGCGTTTGAAGGCTTATGAAATCTTCAAAAGCAAGCCGATGCCAACCTGGGGCGCCGACCTGAGCGCGATTGACTTCGACGACATCTACTACTACGTCCGCGCCACCGACCAGAAAGGCCGCAGTTGGGAGGAAGTGCCGGACGAAATCAAGCGCACGTTCGACCGCCTGGGCATCCCCGAAGCCGAGCAGAAGTACCTGCAAGGCGTGAGCGCCCAGTACGATTCGGAGTCCGTCTACCACAACATTCGTAAAGACCTGGAAGAAAAAGGCGTCATCTTCCTGGATATGGACTCCGGCCTGGCACAGCATCCTGACCTGGTGCGCGAGTACTTCGGCACGATCATCCCGTCGTCGGACAACAAATTCGCCGCGCTCAATACAGCCGTATGGTCAGGCGGGTCGTTCATTTACGTGCCGCCGGGCGTGCATGTGGAAATGCCGCTCCAGGCCTACTTCCGCATCAATACCCAGAACATGGGCCAGTTCGAGCGCACACTCATCATCGTGGACGAAGGCGCGTATGTGCATTATGTTGAAGGCTGTTTACCCGCCGGAGAATTAGTCAGTACGGGTGATAAGTGGGTCAATATTGAGTCCGTTGCGCCGGGGGATACCGTCATGGATAGTGACGGAAATCAAGCGATTGTTAAAAGTGTACGTGTTCGCCCATTTAAGGGCGACATGCTCACCATTCGACCAATATCGCAGGCCAACGCTTTTCAGGTTACTCCCGAACACCCCGTGATGGCCGTGAAGCGACGCGACGTTGCTGTTAAGCGGCAGTCCCGCAATAACTGGCGTATTGAGGTTAACAGCGAAAAGCTGATTGCAGCCTTGCCACAGTTTGTTCCGGCAGGTGAACTCGAAGTCGGCGATTTCATGGTCTTTCCGATTTCTAAGGTCACAGGCGAACATCCTCGTTATACGCCGGAGATCATGCGACTGTTGGGTTACTACCTGGCAGAAGGCTCAGCCTACATCCACAATAAACTGAATCAACCCGTCGTGTCATTTACGTTTAATGAAAACGAACGTGAATACATTGACGAAGTGAAAACGCTCATTCAGGCCTTCACCGGCAAGAATGCGATGGAAATCAGCCAGGCATCACGACATGGCATAGAAGTGCGTGTTTATTCTCGTGAGCTGATGGACTTGTGCGTCAACGAATGTGGCAAGGGGGCAGCGGAAAAACGCCTCAGCAAAACCGTCATGGAGCTGCCTGTAGACTTGCAAGCCCACCTGCTGGAAACATACTTTAACGGTGATGGCAGCGTTTACACTAAACGCAAGCATTTAATGCTTCGCGCTTCAACAGCATCCCAACAACTGGCATGGCAGCTTCAGGAACTCCTGGCGCGCCAGGGACATTACGCCACAATCACTATCCGTAAAGGTGGCAAAGATGTCATCCAGGGGCGCGAAATCACACGGCGGGACCAGTACATTCTGTATTACTCACCGGACAAACAGCAAAGCGAAGTCCGTCTGGCGAATGGCTATTTCCTGGTTCCGATCAAGGAGATCAGCCGGACACCATATGATGGGCCTGTTTTCAATTTTGAATTGACTACTGCTCCAAATGCATATGTGACGCGGGGCTTCGCCGTGCATAACTGTACCGCCCCCATTTATAGTTCCAACAGTCTCCACAGCGCCGTTGTGGAAATCATCGTCAAGGAAAACGGTCGCTGCCGCTATACGACGATCCAGAACTGGTCGAATAACGTCTACAACCTTGTGACCAAACGGGCCGTCGCCCATAAGAAGGCCACGATGGAATGGGTGGACGGCAATCTCGGATCATTAATAACTATGAAATATCCATCAGTAATACTCGCAGGCGAAGGCGCGCACGGCGAGGTGCTTTCCATCGCTTTCGCCGGCAAGGGGCAGCACCAGGATGCGGGCGGCAAAATCACCCACCTGGCCCCGAACACCAGCAGCCAGATCATCAGCAAGTCCATCAGCAAGGACGGCGGTCGCGCCAGCTATCGCGGCCTGCTCAAAATCGTCAAAGGCGCGGATAACGTCAAAAGCAACGTCGTCTGCGATGCTCTGCTGCTGGATGCCGAAAGCCGTTCGGATACCTACCCGTACATCGAGTGCGACGCGAAAAATGTGACGATGGGACATGAAGCTTCGGTCAGCAAAATCGGCGAAGACCAGTTGTTTTACCTGATGAGCCGAGGGCTGAGCGAAGATGAAGCCAATGCCATGATTGTTAACGGCTTCATCGAGCCGCTGGTGAAAGAACTGCCGATGGAATACGCGCTGGAACTGAATCGTCTTATCCAGATTCAGCTCGAAGGTTCAATCGGTTAGCCGTAACATTTACTCCGGGCGGCGGCACGACCGCCTGCCCGGACAACACCTGCATGATACCGGAGGAGAAACTGACTGTGGCTGTGGTCAAACAACGCCGCCGCTCGCTTGCGCCTGCCGTGCCGAACTATACCGAGGCGGACGTTCGGGCGCTGAGCGCGGCTAACAACGAGCCGGTCTGGCTGCTGGAAAGCCGCCTGGCCGCCTGGGAACTGTACGAAGATATGCCTATGCCGACCCTCAATGACGAGGACTGGCGGCGCACCGATTACCGGCATATCCGCTGGGATGAAGCTGACCGCATCATCACGCCCAATGGGGCCACGCTCGACATCGTTCCGCCTTATAACCGCGAGCCGTTAATCGGCGACCGGCAGGGCGGCCTGCTGGTGGTTGTGGATGGCAAAATTGTCCAGCATGAAGTCGCCGATGAATTGGCGGGACAGGGCATCATTTTTACCGATTTACGGACGGCCTGCCGCGATTACGCCGACCTGGTGCGCCCCAACCTGATGACCAAAGCCGTGCTGCCCGGTGAAGGGAAATTCGCGGCGCTGCACGCCGCCCTGTGGACGCATGGCGTTTTCCTGTATGTGCCGCGTAACAAGGCGGCGGAACTGCCTTTCCATGTGGTTTTTTACAACACCCATCCCGGCGCGAGCCTGGGCCATGTGCTGGTGGTGCTGGAAGAAAACGCCCAGGCTACCATGCTGGTAGATTATGCCTCGTCGCCGGCAGAACAGCACTCCGCCTACATCGGCGCGACCGAACTGCTGGTCGGCGACGCCGCCAATTTGCAGTACGTGGGTCTGCAAGACTGGAACCGCGAAACCTACGAATTCAGCCACCAGCGCGCCCGCGTGGGGCGGAACGCTAACCTTGACTGGATTGTCGGCACAATGGGCGGTCGGCTGGTCAAGACTTATATGGAACTGGAACTCGATGGCTTGGGCGCACACGGGCGTATGTCGGGCTTTTTCTTTGCCGACAACGAACAGCTTTTCGACCACGACACGCAGCAGAATCACAATGCCCCGATCACCGTGTCCGACCTGCTGTTTAAGGGCGCGGCCAAAGACCATGCCCGCACCGTCTGGCAGGGCATGATTAAATCGCTGCCCAACATGCAGAAGATTGACGGCTTCCAGGCCAGCCGCAACCTGGTTTTGAGCGAACATGCCCGCATGGATGGCATTCCCGGCCTGGAAATTGAAGCCGACGATGTGGCCTGCTCCCATGCCGCCACCTTCGGCACGTTAGAAAAAGAACCCGTCTTTTACCTGATGAGCCGGGGCATCCCGCGCCCTACCGCCGAACTGATGGTGATTGACGGCTTCTTCGATGAACTGCTCCAGCGTATTCCGTTTGAGCGCGTGCGCGAGCGCCTTCAGGCGGCGATGGAGGCTAAAATCATCGGCGCGTAAAACTTCTTAAAAGGCGCGCCCTGTGTTTAAGGGCGTGCCTGTTTTTTGCTTGTGCATAACGGCCCGGCTTTTGCCGGCCAGGGGGAAAACAGGATGGCAAACACTGCCGAACTGCCTTATGATGTGGAAGCCATACGAGCCGACTTCCCCATCCTCCATCAGGAAACCCGCCCCGGCGTACCGCTCGTGTATCTGGATAACGCCGCTTCCAGCCAGAAACCCCGCCAGGTAATCGAAGTTCTGGACGATTATTATCGCCGTTACAATGCCAACGTCCACCGGGGCATTCATAAACTGAGCGAAGAAGCCACCGCCGCCTACGAAGGCGCGCGCGTGAAGATCAAACGTTTTATCAACGCCACCAGCAAGCGGGAAATCATCTTCACGCGCGGCACGACCGAAAGCATCAACCTGGTCGCCCAGACCTGGGGACGCGCCAATCTGAAAGCCGGCGACGCTGTCCTCACTACCATTATGGAGCATCACTCGAACATCGTCCCCTGGCAGATGCTGGCCGCCGAAAAAGGCTTCACCATTCGTTACACCCCCTTGCGTGACGACGGCACGCTGGATATGGATGCTTTCCGCCGGATGCTGGGCGAAGGCGCGGTTAAACTTGTGGCGGTCATGCACGTTTCCAATGTGCTGGGGACGATTAACCCGGCGGCGGAAATCGTGCGGCTGGCGCACGAGGCCGGGGCGCTGGCATTGGTGGACGGCGCGCAGAGCATCCCGAACATGCCCGTAGACGTGCAGCAGCTTGACGCCGACTTTTATGCCTTCAGCGGGCATAAAATGGTCGGGCCGACCGGCATCGGCGTATTGTACGGCAAACGCGACCTGTTAGAAGCCATGCCGCCCTGGATGGGGGGCGGTGACATGATCTCTCGCGTCCGGCTGGACGGCAGCACGTGGAACGAACTGCCCTACAAGTTCGAGGCCGGCACGCCCTCTATCGCCCAGGCGGTGGGTCTGGGCGCGGCAGTGGACTACCTGAGCGCAGTCGGCCTGGATCGCATCCAGGCTTACGAAAAACGCCTCACCGAGTATGCGCTGGAGCGGCTGGCCGAAGTGCCGCAGCTGCGGGTTTATGGCCCGCGCGCCGACCAGAAAGGCGCGGTAGCGGCCTTCACTTTCGCCGGCATCCACCCGCACGATCTGGCGCAGATGCTCGATGTGGAAGGGGTCGCCATCCGCGCGGGGCATCACTGCGCCATGCCGCTGCACGATTACCTCAGCATCGGCGCATCGGCGCGGGCCAGCTTCTACCTGTACAATACATTTTCCGAGGTTGACGTCCTCATCGAAGCGTTGTATAAAGCCAGAAAAGCTTTTTCGATTTAGGCAGGGCATCCACATCATGTATGATATGTACCGCGAGAATATTCTGGATCATGCCCAGAATCCGCGTCACCCTGGCATTTTGTCCCCCGCCGATGTTGACCACGAGGAACACAACCCGCTTTGCGGCGACCGCCTGCGTTTAACGCTGCGCCTGGACGAACAGAACCGCATCAAAGAAATCGCCTGGGACGGGGAAGGCTGCGCCATCAGCCAGGCGACCGCTTCCATGCTGGCCGACGAAATCCTGGGCAAGACGGTTGATGAGGTGCGCCAGATCACCCGCGACGAGGTGCTGGAACTGCTTGGCATCCCCCTCACCATTAACCGCCTGAAGTGCGCGCTGCTGTCGCTTAAAACGCTGACAATCGGGCTTTACGGCCTTAAAGAGTGGCAGAAACACGACGACGAGGACGACGAGTAGCCTATGACCGAACAAATCTTCACGCCGGTCGCCACGACCGATGAAATTCAGCCCGGCGAACGCCTGGTGGTAGAACTGGGACGCCGTTGGGTGGCTGTCTTCAACGTGGACGGCCAGTATTACGCTATCGAAGATGTCTGCACCCATGATGACGGCCCGCTGGCCGAAGGAGAACTGTACGGCTGCGAAATCGAGTGTCCCCGTCACGGGGCGCGTTTCGACATCCGCACCGGCAAAGTGACTGCCCCCCCGGCGCTGGTGGACGTGGCCGCTTACGAAGTGCGCGTCGTCGGCGACGAAATCCAGATCGCGCCGCGTTAGATCGGCGCGCTCATGGTTCGGCGATGCCCATCAGCCAGCGGGCATCATTTGTATAGGGGTTTAGTTTAAACGATGCAGGCAGCCAAAGCAGCTCTGGACAAACTGTACGACGGGCGACCGTTTCCCCTCATTTTCGGACATCGCGGGTCCAGCGCCGGTGCGCCAATGAATACCCTGCCCGCTTTTGAACTGGCGGCGCAGCAGGGCGCAGACGGCATTGAACTGGACGTTCGCCTGTCGAAAGACCGGCAGGTAATCGTCATCCACGACGCGCAGGTAGACAAAACCACCGATGGACACGGCCCCGCCGCTCACAAAACCCTGGCCGAACTCCGGGAACTCGACGCCGGCGGCTGGTTTGCGCCTGCCTTCCGAAACACGCGCATTCCCACCCTGGACGAGGTTTTTGAAGCGGTCGGCAAACGTCTGATTATCAACATCGAGCTAAAATCCGAGGCGTTTTTTACCGGTGGGCTGGAGCAGGCCGTCGCCGACCGGGTTCGTTTTTTCGGCCTGGAGCGCCATGTGATTGTATCCAGCTTCGACCCGCTGGCGCTGCGGCGCTTTCGCCGGCTGCTGCCAGAAACGCCGCTTGGTTTTTTATACGCCCCGGATACGCCGCGTTATCTGCGGCTGCTGGCGGTGGGGCTGGCTTACGAGGCGCTGCACCCGCACCACAGTATGATAAACGCCGATCATGTGGCATGGGCGCGAAAACGAAACTGCCGAATCCATACCTGGACGGTCAACGACATTGACCGCGCGCTTGTTTTGCGCGACCTGGGCGTGGAAGCGATCATCAGCGACTCGCCCGCTCTGCTGCGCGAGGCGCTCGGTGGCTGAAGTGTGGCGGCGGCTGGTCGGCCTGGGCTTCCGTTTACTCTATAACGAACTGGCGTTCACCTACGATTGGGTCAGCAGCGTGGTATCCCTGGGTGCGTGGCGCTGCTGGCAGCGTGCCGCCCTGCCCCACCTCAACGCGCCGCCGGGTTCGCGCGTCCTGGAACTGGCGCACGGCACAGGAAATCTTCAGCTCGATTTATACGCGCTCGGTTACATACCCATCGGCTGCGACCAGTCGCCGCACATGGGGCGCATCGCTCGGCGGAAGTTGTCCCGGCGCGGGCTGCCGCCCCGGCTGGCGCGCGGGCAGGCGCAGCGGCTGCCTTTTCCATCGGCTTCTTTTCCCGCCATCGTCTGCACCTTCCCGACCGACTTCATCTTCCAGCCGGAAACCCTGCGCGAAACACATCGCGTCCTGTGCGGCGGCGGGCGGCTGGTCATCGTGCCGAACGGCGTTTTGACCGGCAGCGGCCCGGCGGACCGGCTTATCGAATGGCTGTATCGAATCACCGGCCAGCGCGGAGGCTCCGGCATCAATATTGCCTCCTTTTTTGAGGTTTACGGTTTTGAGGCGCACATCGCCCAGCAGGACTGCCCGCGCAGCCTGGCACAGGTTATCATCGCGCGCAAAAAGCCCTAGCATTCCCAGAAAGAGGATGTTATAATCTCACTCACTGCGTGGTGGCTATAGCGCAGTTGGTTAGCGCGTCTGGTTGTGGCCCAGAAGGTCGTGGGTTCAAATCCCACTAGCCACCCTGAAAAGTTAAAAGAAGCATGGGTTAAACACTCATGCTTCTTTTGTTTACGGCGTTTCTGCCCCCTCTATCCAGGGCGGCGCAGTTTCAGCCGGCTGCGCCGCTGCGCCAGCCGCAGCCCGATTCGACCGCCGGTTATTGTCGGCAGGGCTGCCTGCGGTGGGGTGGCATCCTCGGTCAGCGCCGCCCGAAGTTCCTGCGTTTCGCTGGGTTTGGGCAGGCCAAAGATTTCAAATACGCTGATTTCTCGCGTATCCATCTTCGCCAGTTCTTCGAGGGAAAGCGGCTCGCGGCGTGTTTGTGTTGTCGGGGCAGCGGCTTCCGGCGGCGGAGACGACCTGAACGTTCCTTCCGGGGCGGACTCCGGGGCTTCTGGAACATCGGCTGGCAAAACAGGTTCGGATTCAACACTCCGCGTCCCGATAGTGACAGGCGGCGTGACTTCATTAGCCGGCTTCTCTGCCGGCGTTTCATCCGGCACAGCGACCGGCTTGCGTGTTTCCGGCTCGCTTGCGGCGCCGGTGATCCGAATGGGCGGGACAGAATCTTCCTCAATTTCGGGTTCGGTGAATTTTTGCAGGAAGTCCGGTTCGGTTTCTCGCGCCGGCTCGGCTGCCCGCGATGGCCGGGTATCATCATCCGCGATTGGCGGCTCGTCAATCACCGGTACAGCGGGAACAGATTCTTCGGCTACCTCTGCATTTTCCAGCCGCGCCGAGGGGTAGCGCGGTTTATAACGGACGCGCTCCTCATAGCCGGGCGCGTCGCGCATCAGCGACTTGGATTCGCGGTGTGCGTTGTCGTCACCGGCCTGGTTCAGCTTGCGCCACAACATCCGCAGGCTTTCCACCATCATGCCTTCAACCTGCCGCCGGAGGCTGATGCTATTACGGACGCCGCTCAAAAATCCTTTCGTGTCGTAGCTCAGCGTCCACTGAACGACCGTGCCTTCAGGGATTTCCTGCAAGCGGATGCGTCCCCGGTTGGCGTCGAAGGGCATCCCGTCCACATAGGTATATTCGTATCCCAGCCCATCATACCAGGCGGTCGTTTCGATTACGCAGTCATGGCCGGAAGCCCGACAGCGCCAGCGCACGCCCACGCCGGTATGCCGCGACGTTAAAAACGATACGCTGCCGCAGTCGGCCTGCCAGTTTGCGTTATTGTTCAGATCGCTTAAATACCGCCAGACGGTTTCGGGCGATTTCGGGATCAAAATACGGTGATCTAAAACGTTTTTCATAAGCCTTAGCGCAAGAAACCACCTGCTTCAATCGGTGGCCGTTGACAAAAATGAACCGGCAAACAACTTTGAACACTTATCCATAATTATGGTACACTAACCGGCATTGTACCATGACTGCCTTTGACTGCCAAAAGGGGAACCCGGTTGCTTAGCCCAATTGCTACCCTGGGATTTATTCTGGCGACGCTTTTTGGCGCGGCCTTTCACCTGATTCTGGGTGGCGACGCGCGGCGGCTGGCCCTGTTTTTGCTCTGCGGCTGGCTCGGCTTCGCCCTGGGACACCTGATCGGCACAACGTTACAGATCAATATTTTGAACATCGGCACGCTGCGAGTCGCTGCGGCGGCGGTTGGCGCGATCATCGCTGTTCTGGTCGCCCATTTCCTGACCGCCAAACCCAGGAACAAACGCTCATCCGGTTAGGATTGTTTAATTATGACCGACACTTCCCAACGATCTTCGACAGACCCGACACCGGCAGCCGGTAAAGGCAGCTGGACGCCCAAACGCATCGTCACCGTCTCCGCCGGGGTTCTTGGCGGTTTAATCATTCTGCTCTTTCTCATCGGGCTGGGGCTGGCCGTTTTCACCAACGCCGAAGCCACCGCCCCGCGCATCCAGATCATTCGGGACATTTTTATCATCATCATGGCACTGGAATTTATCCTCATCGTTTTCGCCCTGGCGGTCTTGATTCTCCAGGTCGCCCGGCTGATTAACCTGCTTCAAAACGAAATCAAGCCCATCCTTCAAAACACGCAGGAAACCGTCAGCAGCGCCAAAGGCACGGTTGATTTTGTCAGCAGCAATGTCACCCGCCCGATCATTCGAGCCAGCGGCTTTTTGGCCGGGACCGGCGTGCTGCTGCGCGACCTGGGCGGCATCCGAAGGGCGATTCGCCGTAATGGCAGAGGGCAGGAAGATGACGAACGAGTCTGATCGCGGCGAAAATCTTTTAGACCTGGGGGCGGTCGTGGGCGGTTTTATCGTTGGCCTGCTGGTTGGGGGCATAATGGCGCTGTTTAAAGCGCCGCAAAGCGGCAGAAAAACCCGCCGGCAGATCGAAGAAACGGGCGACCAGCTTTTAAGCAAAATCGAGGCCGCCATCCCGCCCGACCCTATCGCCGAAGGATTGGCGGAAGGTAAAGCCGCCGCCCGCCGCCGCCAGGCGGAACTCGGCCTCGGCAAAGGGCATTAGTCGTTTTCGAGCATCTGGAAGGTTTCACCCAACGCTTGCAGCACGTCGCCCGCGACGACGCTGCGGGTGCTGCCCTGGCGTCGAGCGGCGTTCAGCCCGGCCAGACCGTGCAGATACGCCCCGGCCACCGCCGCCCGGAAAGGCGACAGCCCCTGTGCCAGCAGGCCGGTGATGATGCCCGCCAGCACATCCCCGCTTCCTGCCGTCGCCAGAGCATCGGTTTTGAACGGCAAAATCGCCGTCTGGCCGCCGGGTTCGGCGACAACCGTATGCGCGCCTTTGAGCAGCAGCACCGTTTTCCATTCCGCCGCTTTGTTTCGCGCCACTTCCAGCCGCCGCGCCTGAATATCCTGAATCTCCATTTTCGCCAGCCGCGCCATCTCGCCGGGATGAGGCGTCAAAACAGTGTTCGGCGGCAGTTTATCCCACCAGTTTTCGATCTCACTCAGCAGATTAAGACCATCGGCATCTATGACCAGCGGCGGGAAAGCTGCCGTTGATGATTCGGACAAGGCGGCTTCCGCTGCGGCGGCAAATCCAATCGGGCGGCGCGGCTGCTGTCCGCGAGCCGATGTTTCAAACAAACGCAACAGCAGGTCGCGGGTGCTGGTTTCTCGCCCCCACCCCGGCCCCAGCAGCAGCGCATCATATCGCGCTGCCTCCTGCCGAATGAACCGCGCCGCGCCTTCCACCAGGACGCCCATATCATGCGGCAGTAATATCCAGGTCGGCTCTAAAAGATGCCCGCCGAGGGCGGCAGCCACCGGCCCCGGCGCGCCTACCGTCACCAGACCCGCGCCCGCGCGATAAGCAGCCATCGCCGCCAGACCAGGCGCGCCCATATAGTTGGCCGACCCGGCCACGACCAGCGCCTTGCCGAACGTGCCTTTGTTGGCGTTCGCCGTGCGCGGCGGAAGCAGCGCGCGAACCTGCTCCGCATCCACCAGCAGCGGCGCGTCCGCCTGCATTTCCGGCAGGTCGTCAGGCACGCCGATGGTTGCTACGTGTAATTCGCCTACTGCCGCCGCGCCGGGGAATTGCAGCAGGCCGGGTTTGGCCGCAATGAACGTCACCGTTTCATCGGCAAAAATCGTCCCGGCGTCCAGTTCGCCGCTGTCACAGTCCAGGCCGCTGGGACAGTCCACCGCTACCACATAAGGTCGCGCGCGCGGGACGGGCCGCGCGGGATGAGATGGCGTGATGATGCGGCCATCTCCTACCGGACGCTGCTCATCATTGAGCGCCTGCCGCGCGGCACGCAGCACTTTTTCAGCCGCGCCTTTCAGCGGCAGCCGCACGCCGATGCCGAACAAAGCATCAACCACGATATCGGCGCTGGCGACCATATTTCGCAGCACCCGGTAATCATGGTCATTCTCTGCCAGCGCCACGAACAAACCGGCATCCCGGACGGCTTTAAAATTGGCATCGGCTTCGTCGCGCGTTTTGAGCAGATAAAACCGCACCTGGGCGGCGCTCTCCTGGGCGATGATGCGCCCGGCCACCAGCCCATCCCCGCCGTTGTTGCCGGAACCCACCAGCACCGTCACCCGGACATCCTCTCGACCGGCAGCCGCCTTCAGAACCCGCTCGGCCACCGCGCGACCGGCATTTTGCATCATTCGATCATACGTCAAACCGGCAGCATCGGCGGCAGCTTCGACCGCGCGCGTCTGTTCCACCGAAAGTATTTTCACCACCCGCCACCTCCTGTTTACCACCGCCGCGATTATACCATCGAGGTGACAAACAAAAATCCGGCCTCTGACCGGATTTTTAGTGTTCAATATCCCTGTATTGTGTTAACGTTCGCGCTTCACCATCGTATAGGCCATCTCGATCAGCGCATCCTTCGCCGGCGAGTCCGGCAGCGGGCGCAGGCTTTCCACCGCCATCTGCGAAAAGGCCTCGGCCTGCTGGTAAGCCTCGTCAATCGCCCCGCCGCGCATCACTTTGCTGCGGATGGCGACTATTGGGTCATCGAATGTTTCCTCAACCACCGCCACGCCGCCGGGTTGACCATTGGCGGCATAAGCAACTGCAAAACCCCGCCCCTGGGCAATATCCACGCCGGCGGTTTTGCCCAGTTTTTCGGAGTCCGCGATGATGTCCAGCACGTCGTCAATGATCTGAAAAGCCAGCCCGATGTTAAAACCATACTGTCCAAGCGCCTCAACGACTTCATCCGGGGCATTCGCCAGCCGCGCCCCTAACCGCCCGGCAGACCGGAACAGCGCCGCCGTTTTACGGGCGATGATGTCGTAATAAACCTGGCGCGAAAAGTTATTTTCTTTCACGGCGCTGGCCTGGAGGGTTTCCCCCTCCACCAGCGCGACCGTCGCTTCGGCCAGAACCACATTCAAATCCCGATAGGGTGCCATCAGTTCGTAAACTTTTGTAAACAGGTAGTCCCCGGTCAGCAGCGCGAACGTGCGCCCCCAGATGGCGTTGACCGAGGGCCGCCCGCGCCGCACCACGCCATGATCGTTAATATCGTCATGGACGACGCTGGCGGTATGAACCAGCTCCACCGCCGCCGCTACCGGGACAGCTTCATCAAATTTTTGCCCGCCGTTTGCGGCGTAAGCCAGCAGCAGCAGACGAGGACGAATACGCTTGCCGCCGGCTTCGAGGATATGGCGGCTGGCGTCGCGCAGAACGCCAACATCACTGTTGACGACTTCGTACATCTTCGCTTCGACAGCCTGCATGGCTTCTTGTAGAGTCATCGGTAGCTACCTTTGATTCAACCGATAATTTTTGTTTGTTACTTTCAGAACAATCTAAATTTATTATACAAATATGCCGGCCAATAGTCAACGAAGTGCGGGGGTTTTTACAAAATATCTAATATACTACAACACCTGTAATACCCGCGCTCCTGCCGCCGCGATATGCGTCTGGCGTGCGGCGCTGTTTATCCCCGCCTGTTTATAAACGGCCTGCATTGCCTCGCCGGCGGCGCGTGCTGCCGGTTCGCCGTCACACACCGCGCACAGCGTCGGCCCCGCGCCGCTGATGACCACCCCCAGCGCCCCGGCCTGTTTGGCCGCCGCGCGCGCTTCTGCCAGACATGGAATCAAATGCGCTCGCGCAGCCTCCACCACTACATCGCCTTCCATCGCCGCCGCCAATGCGGCAATGTCCTGCCGGTGCAGCGCGTCCACCAAACGGGCGACCGCTGCCGTCTGCGCCACCATCTGCCGCAGCCCCACCGACGCCGGCAATACCGCGCGCGCTTCCGCCGTTGGAACGGTTATATCCGGCGTAACCAGCGCCAGCACAATGCCCGGCGGAACGGGCAGCGCGTAAATCTGATCGGCAGCCGTCCCCGTAACCAGCGTGATTCCGCCGAACAAACACGGCGCGACGTTATCGGCATGATAACCGCTCACGGCGGCCTCGCCGGCCACGCAGGCCGGCAGCAGTTCGGCGTAAGTCAGCGGCGCGCCGTAAAGCGCGTTGACCGCGACCGCCGCAGCGACGGCGCTGGCGGCGCTGCTGCCTAACCCACTGGCGAGCGGCAGGTGTTTATAGATGGTCAGCGTCACCCCCGTTCGCACGCCCAGCAGGCGCAGCGTTTCCCCGGCGGCTACACAGGCCGTATTTTTGCCGGCCTCGTAGGGCAGCCGCCCGTTATCTCCCTCGATATGGACGATCACCGCGCCGGGTTCGGCACGCCGCTCCGCCCGCACCACGTCCCCCGGTTCCTCTACGGCCAGCCCCAGAATATCAAACCCAGCCCCCAGATTCGCAACCGTCGCCGGCGCGAATGCCTCCGCCCTGGTATTCACCATAAGAACTTGTTATCCTTACGCTGCGCTTCGTTATTTTTTCGCGGTGATTGTTATGCACAGCATACTACAATGTATGGATTGCGGTCAGCAATACCCAATTGACCGGATTATCTATGTTTGCGAATCCTGCGGCGGGCTGCTGGATGTCTGCCATGATTTTGAGGCTGTGCCGGTCAGCCGCGAAACTTTTGACGCGCGCCTGGGAAGCCAGGAAAAACCCTATACCAGCGGCGTCTGGCGCTACAAAGAACTGGTTTATCCCGGCATTCCCGACGAAAAAATCATCACCCGGCCAGAGGGCAACACGCCTTTATACCACCTTCCCGCCCTGGGAAGCTGGGCAGGCGTTCAAACGCTTTACCTGAAACACGAAGGGGAAAACCCGACAGGCTCGTTCAAAGACCGGGGCATGACCGGCGGCCTCACCCAGGCCAATATCCTGGGCGTCCGGCGCGTCGCCTGCGCGTCCACCGGCAATACGTCGGCGTCGCTGGCGGCCTACGCCGCATTGGGCGGTTTTGAAGGCATCGTCTTTTTCCAAAACAAACAGGTCGCCCTGGGCAAACTGGCGCAGGCCGTCGCTTATGGCGCGACCTGCATCCAGGTTAATGCCGATTTTGACCGCAATATGGAACTGGTGCGCGAAGCCGCCGACCGGCTTGGCATTTATGTCTTAAACTCGATCAACCCCTTCCGCCTGGAAGGGCAAAAAACCATCATTTTTGAAACCCTCCAGCAGTTACGCTGGCAGGTTCCCGACTGGATTATCTGTCCCGGCGGCAACTTGGGCAACAGTTCCGCTTTCGGCAAGGCCCTGCGAGAGCTGTACGACCTGGGTCTGATCGCCCGCCTGCCCCGCCTGGCGATCATCCAGGCCGAAGGCGCGAATCCCCTGTACAAAAGTTTCCGGCGCGGGCTGAACGGCTTAGAGCCGGTTCATGCGGAGACCATCGCCACCGCCATCAAAATCGGTAGCCCGGTTAATTATACAAAGGCCGTGCGGGCGCTGCGCTGGACAGATGGCGTGGTCGAGCAGGTCAGCGATCAGGAAATCATGGACGCCAAAGCCCTGATTGACCGGCGCGGCATCGGCTGCGAACCGGCTTCGGCCTGCTCGCTGGCAGGGACGGCCAAACTCGTTCGCCAGGGTATCATCCGGCCTCACGAAACCGTCGTCGGCATCCTTACCGGACACATTCTTAAAGACCCGGAAGCTACTATTCACTACCACAGCCGGCGGCTGGACGGCATCGAAGCCCACCATCCAAACGCGCTTCTGAGCGCCGAGCCGTCTATCGAAGCTATCAGCCGTATCTTGCAGGCTCCGCGCGGCGAGCCGTCGTCATGAAATCGCCGCTAACGCCTGTTCCAGATCGTCCAGGATGTCGTCGGTATCCTCGATGCCGATGGCAAACCGCACCAGATTATCTTTAATACCCAGCGCCAGGCGTTCTTCGGTCGTTTTTTCGTAATAACTCATCAGCGCCGGCTGTTCGATCAGACTTTCCACCCCGCCTAAACTGGGCGCGATATACGGAATCCGCAGGTGGTCAATAAAACGCCCGGTGGTTTCCAGGTCGCCCGCTACCTCGAAGCTGACTACCCCACCAAATCCACGCATCTGGGCGGCAGCAGTTGTATGATCCGGGTGCGATTCCAACCCCGGATACCAGACCCGCTCGATTCGAGGGTGCGACTCCAGATAACGCGCCACCGCCAGCGCCGTTCGATTCTGCTGCGCCACCCGCACGGCCAGCGTTTTGATGCCCCGCTCCAGCAAATAGGCATTTTGCGGGTCAACCACGCCGCCCAGAACACCGCGCGCGTCTCGCAGCGCCCGGATACGATCCGCCTGCCCGACGACGACACCCGCCAGCAGATCGTGATGGCCTGACAGGTATTTGGTGGCGCTGTGCAGCACAAAGTCAATGCCCCATTCCAGCGGGCGCTGGTTAACGGGCGTGGCAAACGTGCTGTCAATCAGCGTCAGCACGCGATATTTTTTGCCCAGATGGGCGATTTTTTCCAGGTCGGCAATCCGAAGGTAGGGGTTGGTGGGGCTTTCTGAAATGATAAAGCGGGTCTTTTTGGGGATAATCGCTGCTTCCAGCGCCGCATAATCGCCCATCGGGACGATCGTTGTTTCGATGCCAAATCGTTTGAGGAAGGTCAAACAGAACTGGCGCGTCCGGCGGTAACAGTCATCGGTCATCACAACATGGCCGCCCGACGACAGCACCGACAGCAGCAGTGATGTCACGGCATTCATGCCGGAAGCATACAACACCGCATCCTCGCCGCCGTCCAGCGCCGCCAGTTTACTTTCTACAGCGGCTACCGTCGGGTTGCCGTAACGACCATATTCCTCCCGGTCGCTGCCGTCCCCCCAGGTCTTGCGATCCATAAAATCAATCAGCTCTTGCGTGTCGTTAAAGGCATAGGTAGCCGTCTGGACTATCGGCATCGTTAAAGCGCCGTAGGCCTTGCGCCGCCGCGCGCCGCCGTGTACTGCACGGGTGCTGCTGCCCGGCGCGGGGCGCTGCCGGCCACTCCCGTTAAGCCGGTTGGCGGGCCTGTCCGTGATCCGTTCCTGCACCATTTGCCCCTCCTCATCAACAAAAAACCCGGATATTTCGTCCGGGTGTGTTCCTTCAAACAAAAAAGACTTCGTTCTGAAGTCCTGGAGGTTCATCGGCGCTTTCCGCCGGATGCTCACTCTCATCTCTCAGAAACACTTCTGCCGGACTTGGCACCTTCCCATCATCTGGGGGTTGCCGCGGTTTCGTCGGGCCGTTCCCTCCACCGCTCTTTATGAGGCGTTTTCAGTTGTTGGGGTTACTATACCATAGACGCCGCACAAAAGCAACGAATCGTCCTCAATTTCCAGGGCAATCGCTTCAAACTGTCATCTTGCGCTCTGTTAACCCCTATCCCCCGACCCCCTTTCCCCGTATACGGAGAAAGGGGGAGTAAGAGTCTCTTTAAACCCCCTCCTTGAATTCGGGGAGGGGGTTTGGGGGTGGGGTCAAAAGGCAAAAGTCTGCTTACTGCTTACTGAGACGAAGTATCTTCAAGCGATTGCCCTGCCTCAATTTCGGCAAACTTCTAACGGGAGTATAATGCATTTTAGGTGAGCGATTCGGAGTCCCGAACCTTGATTCTCCGATTAGAAATTACCCTCATGAGTGGGGTTGATGATGGGCTGCATTTTAACCACAGCACCGAAAACGGCGACGGCCAGCTAGACGACCAGCGGTGGACGATCAGCATTGGGCGGCGGGAGGACAGCGATATCTGCCTCCGTCACGACATTTACGTATCGCGCCAGCACGCGCTGATCTATTGGGACGGGCATCGGTGGTGGCTGCAAGACTGCAACAGCACCAACGGCACATTTATCGAAAGCCGGGGCGCCGACGAACGGGTTTCCGGCACGATTCCGATTAACCCTGGCGAGCTGTTCCGCGTTGGCCGTACTTGGATGCGGATTGAACCCACAGAGTAGATTATGCCGGCGATAACCCTGCGAGACATTTTGATTAACGCCCGTCAGGAAACCGTCCAGATGCGGCATTTTTACATCGGCGTCGAGCATCTGTTCATCGCGCTGCTGCAAATTCAGGGCGGCCTGGCCGGCAGCATCCTGCAAAGCCAGGGTTTAACCCCCGACTACGTGATCGAAGCCATTCGCCGTAAAGCCGGGCGCGGCACGCCGCAGCGGTTATGGGTCGGCATCCCCTATACGCCGCGCGCCGAACTGGTGCTGGACATCGCCAAAGAATTTGCCCTGGAAACCGGACACGAAGAAGCCGGAGAGCGTGAACTGCTGCGCGCCATCCTGGAAGAAGGCGATAATCTGGCGACGCGCACGCTCAGAATGCTTGGGACCGATCTCGAATCCCTGGCGCAAGCGGCGCGCGTTTACACCTCCACCACCGAAGCGCAGCCTCCCGATCTGGCCGTGATTTTTGGCGCCAACTTCGACCGGGCCGAAACGATTGAAAGAGAACATCTTTTCATCCTGCGGCGGATGTTCGCCTCCTATCCCAGCATCCGGGTGGAGCGGCGGCTCACCGGCTTCCGTAAGGCCTTAATCCTGGTCGTCACGCCCATCCAGGCCGACGAACGCGAGGCAGCCTCGGTAGTCGCCAAAATTGATCTGGCGGACAACATCCTGGATGAAGTCCAGCGGTACGAGCAGCACGTTAAAAGCGCCCTCCCGCTGCAAGCGGCGCGCCTGGAAGACCCGCCCACCGCCCCAGAAGTGTCCGAACTGGCCGGCATTAAATATACCCTGGTCGCCAGTTCCGGCATCACCCCGGAAGATTTACGCACGCGCGTCCGCGACCGGGGCGCGGACGGCCTGGGACGCCTGCTTAAACAGGAGCTTTATATCCGTTTCTGTAAAAACTGGTGGCATCAAAATCGCCTCTTTCGTTTTCAGGTCTGGATGGAGTACGACTGGCTGCTGCCGCCCATACTCACCCTCGATGCCGTCGAAGAAGCCGAACCCCCGGCAAATGCCTGCATCCTGCATATCCCGTTCAACCGCGCGCGGGTTAAAACCCGCCTCAAAGAGCTTGAATTCGGCGATACTGTGATCCTCGAAAACTTTGTCGTCCAGCGCGTTGACTACCAGGCAAACGTCCTCAAGCTGGCAATCGGCTACGGAGACGAAGCCGACAAACGCGCCTACAAAGTGGAAGTGCGCGGCCTCAACCTCTCAAAAGACCACTTTTATCGCGGTGAAGTGATCGAACGTCTCGTTGGGCGCGTCTGGAAAACGCGCCATGATGTACTCGTGGAAGCGGCACTCGCCTTGCATCCGGATTTCGACCTGCGTTCCCGCTGGATTCCCACAGGGAAAAGCCGCGTCCTCAACCCGCTGCTGATCTACGACGATTTGTTAGACCGGCATATAAACGGCTCACAGAGCAAAATTCACGGCGATCTGCACCTGGGCAACGTTCTGATCGGACCCAGCGGCAGCATGTGGCTGATAGATTTCGGCCATACCCGCGACGGTCACACCTTGTTCGACTGGGCGACCTTTGAGGTCAGCCTGCTCGGCGACGCAGTGATGCCCGGCCTGGATGAAAGCTGGGAAAGCGCGCGCCTCGTCCTCCAGCATATCCTGTTCCTTAATACACGAACGCCGGTCAAATCAGCTGACAGCCGCATCAGCGCCGCGATGGAAGCCGTCGAAGCCGTTCGAGACATCGTGGAGGAATGCCTGACCGATGAAACGCGCTGGGATGAATATTATATTGCGCTGGGCCTGTGCGCGCTCCGCGCCATCACCTGGGATACGATGTCTCTGGGCGGGCGGCGGCTGATGTTCCTGCTGGCCGGGTTGATGGCGCTGGAAGTCAACCATGCCGCCCTGGTGCCGGATACGCTCACGCCTTCGCCCGATGAAGATGTCGCCCTCTCGCCGGGGGCTTCTACGCCCAAAACCGACGTGATTGACGACATGACACCCGGCAGCCAGGGCCGCCTGGATATAGACTCCCCACGCCATCGCGGATTTAACCAGCAGTCCAACGAACCGGATTTATAAACGCGCCAAGACTTCCCCGGCGAACTCATCCGTACTGATAAACGAACCCCCGCGCGGGCTGATGTCCGCCGTCCGCGCGCCGGCGGCTAAGGTCTGTTCCAGGGCGCTTTCGACCGCCCGCGCTTCGGCCTCCAGCCCCAGGCTGTAACGCAGCAGCATAGCCGCGCTTAAAATCGTCCCGGTCGGGTTGGCTTTACCCTGCCCTGCGATGTCCGGCGCGGAGCCATGCACCGGCTCGTACAGGCCAAACGTCCCTGCCCCCAACGACGCCGACGGCAGCATCCCCAACGACCCCGCCAGCACCGAAGCTTCATCGCTTAATATATCGCCAAACATATTGCTGGCGAGGATCACGTCAAAAGCTGCCGGTCGTGTCATCAGGTACATGGTGCAGGCATCCACCAGCACATGATCGAGTTCCACGTCGGCATAATCTTCATGCACTTTAACAACCGTTCGCCGCCACAACCGCATCGAAGCCAGCACGTTGGCTTTATCCACCGATGTCAATTTCCGCCGTCGCCCTTGCGCCGCGCGGAAGGCCACCTGCGCCACCCGTTCGACCTCCGGCACGGTGTACAGCTCCGTATCATAGGCGGACTGTCCATCGCCCTGTTCCTGGCGCGGGCCGAAATAAATGCCGCCGGTCAGCTCGCGCACGAACAGCATATCCACGCCCTCCAGCAGCTCGGCTCGCAGCGGGGTATGCTGCGCCAGCGCGGGATAAGCCTTCACCGGACGCAGGTTGGCGAACAGCTCGAAATGTTTACGCAGCCCCAAAAGCCCTTGCTCCGGGCGCACCGGCGCAGTCGGGTCCGACCACTGCGGCCCGCCCACCGCGCCCAGCAGAATCGCATTCGCCCCCTCGCACGCCTTCAGGGTTTCGTCAGGCAGCGGGCTTCCGGTCTGGTCAATGGCAATCCCGCCCATCAGAGCTTCATAAAACGTGAAATCATGTCCATACTTGCCGGCAATTTTTCCCAGCACGCGGACAGCTTGCGCCGTCACTTCCGGCCCGATGCCATCGCCGGGCAGTACGGTAATAGTCGCTTTCATATACAGTTCCTTTTTGGTGTGGAGTAGGAACACGCCGCAGCGCGTCCCTACATGAGTCTGAAAAGACCTTAAATGCGCTTCAGATCGCGCACCGTCCGCTCATCCTGGACATTGCCGGTATTCAGCGTCCCCACCGGCTCGAACAGCAGGACGTGAACCTCATCCTCCGCCACCGGGCGGTGTTTAACGCCTTTAGGGATGATAACGAATTCACCCTCATCAAGTATCACCACGCCGTCGCGCAGTTCGATCCGCAGACGGCCTTTAACCACCAGAAACAGCTCGTCTTCCTCATCATGATGATGCCAGATGAACTCGCCCTTCAGCTTGACGAGTTTGACAGCGAAATCGTTCACCTGCCCGGCCAGCCGGGGACTCCAGTAATCCTGGAACAGACTGAACTTTTCCGCCAGGTTGACCTTTTCAATATCCACTAACCCGCTCCACTCAACCGACGGCGGCGCTTGCGCCTTCGGCAGCCGGTTCATCATGCGCCAGCCGCAGACCGTATTCCACGCTGTCCACCAGCGCCCGCCAGCTTGCCTGGATGATGTTTGTCCCCGCGCCGACCGTACTCCACCGATGATGCGCGTTTTGCGTGTCTATCAATACGCGCGTGGTCGCCGCCGTGCCGTTGCTGCCGTCCAGAATACGCACTTTGTAGTCGGCCAGCTGAAAACCGGCAAGCTGAGGATAACGCGGCAGCAGCGCCTTTCGCAGCGCCAGGTCGAGCGCGTTCACCGGCCCGTTGCCTTCGGCGGCGGTGTGGATAATATCCCCATCTATATCAATCTTTACCATCGCTTCGGAAAGCCCACCGCGCCCCTGCCGGTCTTCTACGATCACCGTATAATCAATCAGCGTGAACACCGGCTTGTAGTCCGGCCTGGCGCGGTGCAACCGGATGGCGACCGATGCCTCCGCGCCTTCAAATACGAATCCCTGGCTTTCCAGAGCTTTAATCTCATTCAAAACGGCGACCGCCTCGGCCTGGGACACATCCAGCCCAAATTCCTCGGCCTTGCTCAACAAGCTGCCCTGCCCGGACAGGTCAGAAACCAGCACGCGCATTTCGTTGCCCACCAGCGCCGGGTCAATATGCTGGTAGCTGTGGATATTGCGGCGCATGGCCGCCACATGCAGGCCGCCCTTATGCGCGAAGGCGCTTTTGCCCACATACGCGGCGTGGTTATCCGGCGCCAGGTTGGCAATTTCCGCCACCGCCCTGGAAACGAAAGCCAACTGGCGCAGGTTTTCCGCCGCCGGCAGGCATTGATACCCCATCTTCAACTCAAGGTCAGGGATGATGCTGCACAGGTTGGCATTGCCGCAGCGTTCGCCGTAACCGTTGATCGTCCCCTGCACATGCACGACTCCGGCGCGCACCGCCGCCAGGGTATTGGCTACCGCCAGTTCGCCGTCATTGTGCGTATGAATGCCCAGCGGCGTTTCGGGAAAAGCCTGCCGCACCGTCTCGACAAAATGCGTGATCTCCCAGGGCATCGTGCCGCCGTTGGTATCGCACAGCACCAGCATATCCGCCCCGCCCTCGACGGCTGCCGCCAGCGTATCCAGCGCGTATTCGACATCCAGCTTCGCGCCGTCGAAGAAGTGTTCGGCGTCGTAGATGACCTCTTTGCCCAGGTTTTTGAGATACCGCAGGCTCTCCCGAATCATACGCAGGTTTTCCTCAGGCGTGGTTTGCAGCACCTCGGTCACATGCAGCATAGAGGTTTTGCCGACCACTGTCACCACCGGCGTCTGCGCCTCCACCAGCGCGATGATGTTCGGGTCGGTTTCCGGGGCGCTGTTTTTACGACAGGTCGAGCCAAAGGCCGCGATTTTTGCCTGTTTCAACTCCACCGACCGCACCGCCTCGAAATAGGCTTCATCTTTCGGGTTCGATCCCGGCCAGCCGCCTTCAATGTAGGCCACGCCGATATTATCCAGCAGCCGGGTGATCTTCAGTTTATCGGCAACAGAAAGGGAAATCCCTTCCCGCTGCGTGCCATCTCGAAGGGTTGTATCGTAGACGGCGATTGTTTGCATGGTTTCCCCCTTAATTGGCTGTTGTCCGCACCCACGCCGGGTGTGTTTCCTCAAATGCTGAGATGTGTTCGTCCAGCCCCAGCAAAAAGCCAAGCTGGTCAACGCCGTTTAACAGACAGTACCGCGAAAAAGCGTCAATCGGGAACTGGACGTGGCGACCATCCGGCAGCACCACCGTCTGCGCTTCCAGGTCTACCGTCACTTCTGCCGATGGGTCTTCCTCGGCCAGGCTAATCAACTGGCGGTGCGTTTCGGCATCCACTACTACCGGCAGCAGGCCGTTTTTAAGCGCATTATTGCGGAAGATGTCCGCGAAATAAGTGCTGATGACCGCCTTGAACCCCGCCCCCAACAGCGCCCAGGGCGCGTGTTCGCGGGAACTGCCGCAGCCGAAGTTATGCCCGCCGACCAGCACCGCCGCGCCCTGATATTCCGGTTTGTTCAGCGCGAAGTCCGGCTTCGGCGTGCCGTCAGCCTCGTAACGCCAGTCAGAAAAACAGGCCGCGCCCAGGCCGTTTTTGTCCGTCACCTTCAGGTAACGCGCCGGGATGATCTGGTCGGTATCAATATCGTTCATCGGCAGCGGCGCGAGCCGCCCCGTTATAATTTTAATCGCTTCCATGCCCAGCTACCTTCCTAATAAGCGGTTTCCACGTCTCTAGCGTCACTCGATAAGGCTCCAAACAATCCTGCAACCTTGAGCCTACTGTTGTAGAGGAATAGTGGTTGTTATCCTTCCATGAGGATGTTCGAGTCCAACCCATTTCATCACCGATCTTGACACTCTCGGCATATGTCATAGCGTAAATTTCCGATTTTAAGTCTGATCTCAACTGCCAAACATACACCAGCAGCATGTTTGGAAACTTATGATACTTGCGTGAGATGCTAAAAGATCGCTCTGACGACGCCTTCATCTGAATTGGAACTGCTACGAAAACATCACCCTCATCCAGATAGGCAATCAGATCAATACCCTTGTCACGTTCAGGACGCGCAACCTCAAGGCCTGCTTCAAGTAACTGGTTTACAAGATAGTTGCGTCCCAAAAGCTCAATAACCTGTGTATCCATTATGGCATCTGCATTTCTATCATTTCTCTCGGATCGCTAATCACGCCGTTGACCGCTGTCGCGGCAGCCGTCAGCGGGCTGGCAAGAAACGTCCGCCCACCTTTGCCCTGCCGCCCCTCGAAGTTGCGGTTGCTGGTGCTGACGGCATACTGCCCCGGCTGAAGCTGGTCGCCGTTCATGGCGATGCACATCGAACAGCCGGCCTCGCGCCATTCCGCGCCCGCCGCCTTGAAGATTTCGTGCAGCCCTTCGGCCTCGGCCTGCGCCTTCACCTGCTGCGACCCCGGCACAACCAGCATCCGCACGCCATCCGCCACCCGGCGGCCTTCGATGAACCGGGCCGCCTCGCGCAGGTCGGAGATGCGTGAATTGGTGCAGCTTCCCAGGAACACCACATCCACACGTTTACCCAACAGCTTTTGCCCCGGCTGCAAATCCATGTACCGGAGCGCCTTATCCAGCGCCGTCCGCTGGCTCACATCGCCCATTTTGTCCGGGTCCGGCACGAAACCGTTGATCGGTATCCCCATGCCGGGGTTCGTGCCGTAGGTAATCATCGGCGTCAGTTCATCGGCGTTTAAAACCACCTCGTTATCGAAGGCCGCGCCATCGTCAGTCGGCAGCTGCCTCCAGGCCAAAACCGCCGCTTCCCACGCCTCGCCTTTCGGCGCATAGGGGCGGCCCGCCACGTACTCGAACGTCGTTTCGTCCGGCGCGACCATCCCGGCGCCCACCCGTTTCCTGCTCGCCTGCCGCCACGCGCGCGACAACGACACGACGGCAGGCTACCCCGGCATCATGACCGCCGGCGGTACCCCCATGACGGCCGTCGATCCGGCGGCCCGCGGCGTGAGCGGCAACAATCAAGCGGGAGTCCAGTGCTTCTACCTGAATGACCCACCGGTCGGCTCGCAGACCGTCGCCTTCAGCCTGAGTGGGCCGGGCTCCTACGACTATCTCCGGCTCTCCACCTACTATTTCAATCGCGCGGCGCTCATCCACGCCCACGACATCGCCACGCACAGCGCCGGGAACACTCACGGCCACAGCATCGTGACCACCGAGCCTGCGCTGGTGCTCGCGGTCTACACCAAGTACTTCACGCAGCTCGTCTCCAGCAGCGGCTTCACCGAGCTGTTCGACGTGGCCGGCTTCGGCGGCGAGGCGGTGCAGTACGCCGCCATCGCCTTCCAGGCGCAGCCGGGCACTGCCGATTGGAGCGTCAGCTGGCCGGGCTCGTCGTCGTGGGGAGGCAGCCAGCTCGTCGCGATCGTGCCCAAGTGAACGCCGCCGTCGCGTCAGTGCAGCCGGCGCACGCGACGACCGATGACGCGACGGAGCTTGTCACGCGAGGGCGGAGGACCGGTGACGACTCGCTTTCCGTCCACGAAGAGCGCCTCGGACTCGCCCCACTCGAGCAACGTGGCTCGGTCCTTCGTGTCCACGAGCTGGAAGACCACGTCGTCCCCGAGCTCCGCCGCCACGCTCTTCGCCCGCTCCAGCGCCATGGCCTGCCCCAGGCACCAACCGCTCGAGCAGGCAGTGACGACGACCTTGCCGTTCACCAACTCGGG
>QUBZ01000196.1 GCA_014338005.1 Chloroflexota bacterium
CTGGACGGCGGGGGCGAACTGCTGCCGCTACCGAACGGTCGCGCGCCGGATGCCCCACTGGACGGCGGGGGCGAACTGCTGCCGAACGGTCGCGCGCCGCTGCTGCCTGTCCCGCCGGGCGGCGAACCGCTTTCAGGCCGGCTTGAACCAACCGACCCCGGCAGACGGGACGCGCTGCTATAAGAAGGCGAACGCCCCGCGCCCGGCAGCCCGGACGCGCGCGTGTCCGGGGTGGATGGTTTGCCGGAAAATGGGTTCACGCGCGACGAAGACGAACCGGCGGCGTCCTTTTTCGGGTCTTCCTCATCATCATCTTCGATGTCATCATCGTCATCGAATTCGTCGTAGTACTCGTCGTCTTGCAGATCGTCGTACTCGTCGCCGTATTCACGCATGACTGTTTCCCAATACAACACTCATCAATCAGGGCGGCTCCAACCTTAAAATCAAAGTGAAGCGCCACTTTCACATCTTACCACAATTTTACCAGTTTTGTGTTAGAATAGCACGGGCGTTCTATTCCCAAAAACCCAAATCCCCACCCCGAATCTATGGTATAATTTTGACAGCGCGAATAGTTTTCGGCGGGGGAAGCATGACGGCTGCCAATCAGCTTTTGTGGCGGGTGAACAACGAATACCGCAAGCGGCTTTCGCAGGCTCAAACGCTTTTAAACCTGCTGGAACAGCTTTTGCTGATGCAGGACGATGCCAGCCAGGAACACGCCCTGGCCGTCCTCAACTATGCCCGCGAGCAGATTGAAGCTATGACCGAGGAACATCGGCAGTGGCGTTATACTTATTATTACGATTCGGCTGAAACCAAACGTATGGTGCAGGATGACCGCGCCGTCAACCAGGCGCTGTCCCGCTTTCGGCGGATGCGCGCGCACCAGGAGCGCCGGCTGAGCGATCTGTACACGCTCATCTTTGATGTACCTCGACCCGACCCCAACCTCACCCGCGTACCGAACGGCGACCTGTGGATGATGGCGCGTTACGCCATTCACGACCTGGTGACGTTCGACAGCTTTTTAAGCCAGGCCAACCCGGTCACGTGATGGCAGCTCCGAGTGCCACGTAAAAGCGAAAAGAAAAGCGCATTTCTCCTCACGCCGCCTGCGTTTGAGGGCGGCTGACGTGCGCCTCGCCGCGCGTGACCAGCATCATACAGCCCGCCGCCAGGGCGAAGAAAAACGGCGTGACGAAAAAGATCATGTTGTAGTTGCTGCCGGAAAGCTCAATGATGATGCCGTTTAACACCGGCCCGGCGATGGCCGCGCTCATCGAAGCGAAATAGTACAGCCCCGTGTACGTGCCAAGCAGCCGTTCGTCGTCGGTGATGTCCACCACCATCGGCAGCGAATTGATGTTCACCAGCGCCCAGCCCGCGCCGCCCGCTGCCAGGATGATCGTAATCACGGTGGTGTTTGGCACGAAGGCCGCCACCACCAGCAGCCCGCCGAACAGGATCAGACCCGCCGTGATGGTGCGCCGACGCCCGAAGCGCGTCCCCAGATAGCCCGCCGGGACGGCGAACAGGATGAAAGCCGCCAGCGCCACCGAAAAGAGCGTCCCCGCCGTTCCTGCCGAAACGCCCAGCGTCGTCACCGCATAGGACGAAAAAAAACGTCTCGATGGCGTTGTAACCCACAAACCAGCAGAAGATCGCCAGCAGCAAAAACGTCAGGCTGCGGCGGTACTCCGGCGGGATGGCGCGCGCGCCCTTCAACCCCTGGAACAGCTCCTCTTCGTCGCTTTCCGGGTGCGCCAGTTCGGACACTTTCGGCTCGCGCACCGAAACGAACAGCATGATGATGGCGACAATCATCACCACCGCGCCGATCAAAAACGGCCAGACCGGGTTCACGTCGAACAGCCGCGCCAGCCCCAGCGCCGCGATGATGCCGCCGACGCCGCCCATCAGGTTAATGACGCCGTTGGCCTTGCTGCGGAGCGGCGAAGGGATGATGTCCGGCATGAGGGCGATCACCGGCGTCCGCAGCACCGCCATCGCCACCAGCATGATGCCGGCGGCGATCATAAAAAAGGCGAACGCGCCGCCGTTCTGCTCGATGCTGCCGTTGGCGGAAGGGTCAATCAGGCCGCCCGCCACCGGGATGAGCGCGAACGCCACCGCCGCCACCGGCGCGGCGGCCAGGATGTACGGGTAGCGCCGCCCGATGCGTGTGCGGGTGCGGTCGCTCCACACACCGATCAGCGGCAGGATGAACAGCGCCGCGATGTTGTCCAGCGTCATGATAAAACCTGCCGCGCCCGCGCCCAGGCCAAAACCTCTGTAGGGGACAATAGTCACTTTCTGGTCGGCCTCCAGCGGCGTTTCCGGCTGGGCGTTGTTGATACGCAGTAGCTCATCCAGGCTGACGGCGTGCTGTTCGGCAATCGCCGCCCAGGTGTCGCCCACCGCGACGGTGTAGGTTTCCAGGCCGTTCTGGGCATCGAAGGCCGGGCTGCCGGCCTGCAAAAAGATCGGCACGAACAGGTTGTAAAGCTGCCAGATGATCGAAATGCCCAAAAAGCCGAAGCCGATGAGGAACGTCTTGCGCCAGTCGAGTTTCATTGTCCATGCCTCGCGTGTGTGCCGGGTTAACGGCGTGAGTTTACCGCACACCCGCCCCGGACGGCCAGCAAAAACCGGGGCGCCGGCGGCCTCAGGCGCTGCGCGCGGTGGCGGCGGCCAGCGTCACCAGCGCGATGCCGGCGATTTCCCGCGCGCCCAGCGCCTCCCCCAGCATGATGACACCGATCAACGCGGCCACCACCGGCTCCAGGCTTAACAGCAGCCCGGCGGCGCGCGGCGGCATACGCCTGAGCGCCTGGAATTGCAGGCCGAACGGGATGATGGACGACAGCAGCGCCATCACCGCCGCCAGCAGAATCAGTGATGGGTCGGCCAGCGCCTTCAGCGCGCCGCCGATGCCGAACGGCAGCCCGGCCAGCGCGCCGACCGTCATGCCGAAGGCCAGCCCGGCATTACCCGGCAGGTGGCGGCTGGCGTCCCGGCTGAAGTAAATGTACCCCGCCCAGCAGCCGCCCCCCGCTGCCGCCAGCGCCACGCCCAACGGGTCGAGCGCGGCATTGCTCAACGGCGACAGCAGCAGAATGCCGGCAGCGGCCAGCCCCGCCCAGGCCAGATCGAGCGCCCGCCGCGAGCCGAACACGGCCACCGCCAGCGGCCCGATGAACGAAACCGCCACCGCTACGCCCAGGGGGATACGCTCAATCGCGGAATAAAAACACAGCATCATCGAAACGATGGACAGGCCGTACAGCACCGCCGATGCCAGCGCGCGGCGGCTCTCCAGGCGCGGCGCGGGCCGCCACAGCGCCCAGAAAAACAGCGCCGCCAGCAGCGTCCGCAAAAACACCACCCCGCCGGGGTCGGCGGTTTCAAACAGACCTTTGGCGGTGGCCGCGCCGATCTGCACCGAGATGATGGAGGCGACCACCAGCGCCCAGGGGGGCAGCGCGGCATAAGCGGCGTTCAGCCGGGCAGAAGATTTAACGGCCAGTTGGGGGTTTGCCATGCGGGTTACATCCTGGGTGGAAAAGGCGCAAAACAGGGCAGCCAAACGGGCCATCCCTGACAATACACCCGGATTTTAAACCCCAGTGGACATGATTGGCTATGTCCACTGCATACCGCGTCACCGGACGCGCCGCGCGCTCGCTTCGACCCCCTCCGGCGCTCCGCGCCACCTCCCCCGAATCCAGGGGAGGATTGCGGCGGGTGGGGTCAACAAATGCCGCCGCCGGACGT
>QUBZ01000054.1 GCA_014338005.1 Chloroflexota bacterium
GTTGAAGCAGCCGGTATCCCGCCGGAGCACACGATTCTGCTGGGTTTTTCGCAGGGGGCGTGCCTGGCGCTGGAATATGCCGCCCGTAACGCCCGGCGTTACGGCGGGGTGGTGGGTTACAGCGGCGGTTTGATCGGCCCCGAAGGCACGCCGCGCGACTATCCCGGCGCGTTCGATGGCACGCCGGTTTTTCTGGGATGCGGCGTCCCCGATCCCCACATTCCAGAAGCGCGTGTGTTGGAAAGCGCCGAGGTTTTCCGCCGTTTGGGCGGCGAGGTGACGGCGCGTTTGTACCCCAGGATGGGACATACGATCAACGCGGATGAGATCGCTTTTGTTCAGGAAATGATGGCCGCACTGATTGGTCAAGTCTAATCAGGAAGAAAGATACAGTGCAGGCATGGCATTCGATACTCACCATGCCTGTATTGTTTTGTATACACTGTATAGGAAAATTCAGCTATTCTATCCAAAACACAGGTGAATAACATGGTTATCTCCAGAACGGTTCCGTCCGACATCGAAATCGCTCAGAGCGCCAACCTCCTGCATATTAACAAAATTGCCGAACAGCTCGGCCTCGACCCCGATACTGACCTCGAACACTACGGCAAGTACATGGCGAAAATCAACCTGGAAGTGCTTGACCGGCTGAAAGGCCGTCCAGACGCTAAGTATGTGGATGTGACGGCCATCACGCCCACCCCGCTGGGCGAGGGCAAGTCCACCACGCTGGTTGGGCTGGGGCAGGCGATGAAACACATCGGCAGGCGCGCCGTCATTACCATCCGCCAGCCGTCGCAGGGGCCGACTTTCGGCATCAAAGGCGGCGCGGCAGGTGGTGGTTACAGCCAGATCGTGCCGATGGAAAACTTCAACCTGCACCTGACCGGCGACATCCACGCCATCACCGCCGCGCATAATCTGATCGCGGCTATGATTGACAATCATCTGTATCATGGCAACGCGCTGAACCTGGACATGCACAATATCACCTGGCGGCGCGTGGTAGACCTGAACGACCGGGCGCTGCGGAATGTGATCGTCGGCCTGGGTGAAAAAGCCGACGGCATCCCCCGGCAGACCGGCTTTGACATCACGGTTGCTTCGGAAATCATGGCGATCCTGGCGCTGACGACTTCGCTGGAAGACCTGCGGGCGCGCATCGGCAGGATGGTCATCGGCTACGACAAAGACAAAAAGCCGGTCACGGTCGAAGACCTGAAGGCCGCCGGCGCGGCGACCGTGCTGCTGCGAGACGCCATCAAGCCGACGCTGATGCAGACACTCGAAAATACGCCGGCGATGGTACACTGCGGCCCGTTTGCCAACATCGCGCATGGCAACTCGTCGGTGCTGGCGGATATGATCGCCGTTAAATGCGCCGATTACGTAATTACCGAGTCGGGTTTTGGCGCGGACATCGGGGCGGAAAAATTCTTCGACATCAAATGCCGCGCTTCCGGCCTGCGCCCGAATGCGGCGGTGCTGGTTGTAACCGTCCGCGCGTTGAAAGCGCATACCGGTAAATATAAGGTCGTACCCGGCAAACCGCTCGACCCCGGCCTGATAAGCGAAAACGTGGCCGATGTGGAAGCAGGCGCGGTGAATATGGTACGCCACCTGGAAAACATGCGTAAGTTCGGCGTGAACCCGGTGGTCGCCATCAATTCGTTTGCCACCGATACAGATTCGGAAATTCGAGTTATTGAAGAAATTGCGCTGGCAGCCGGCGCGACCGGCGTTTCGGTAGCGCGCCACTGGGCGGAAGGCGGCGCGGGCGCGACGGAACTGGCCGAAATGGTGGTGGGTGCCTGCGACCAGCCTAACGATTTTCGCTTCCTGTATCCTGTGGACTGGCCGATCAAAAAGAAAATCGAAACCATCGCCGCCGAAATCTACCGCGCCGATGGCGTGGATTACACGCCGGAAGCGGAAAAGCAGATCGAGTCGTTCGAGAAAAATGGGTTCGGCGGTCTGCCGATCTGTATGGCGAAAACGCATCTTAGCTTCACCGCCGAACCATCGGTGAAAGGTGCGCCGACGGGTTTCCGTCTGCCGGTGCGGGAAGTGCGGGCGTCGGTAGGGGCGGGGTTTATTTACCCGCTGTGCGGCGAGATGCGAACCATGCCCGGCCTGCCCAAAAGCCCGGCGGCGGAAAATGTGGATATTGATGACGAAGGGCAGGTCGTCGGCCTGTTCTAGTGCGGCATCCGGCAGGGGCGGGGCGAACTCGCCCCTGTTAAACCCGGTTCGGATTGATGGTCTGGCGCGGCTGGTGTTGA
Source organism: Chloroflexota bacterium (assembly GCA_014338005.1). GTDB lineage: Bacteria > Chloroflexota > Anaerolineae > Aggregatilineales > Phototrophicaceae > CFX2. The sequence continues at coordinate 2,286 of QUBZ01000054.1, forward strand.
ATTGGCCGGCGGGTTTCATTGTGGCTGACGCAGCCCGCGACGGCGCGCGCCGCGAGTTGGTGCTGCATAGTGTCGAGCGGGGTGTTTATGCCCTGCTTAAACCATCAGGCGCACCGTGACGGTCGTCCCCTGGTCGGGCGCGCTTTGAATGCTGAGTTCCCCGCCGTGCAGTTCGGCCAGCCGCCGGGCGATGATTAAACCCAGGCCGAGTCCCTGCTGCTCGTAGACCGCGCGCTCGAACTGCATGTAAGCGCCGATGCTGGCGATCTGTTCCGCCGTCATTCCGCGTCCCGAATCGCTGATTTGCAAGGTGAAGTATCCATCCTCGCGGCGGGTTACAACACGCACGGTCGTTCCTGGCTGGGAGAACTTGAAGGCATTGTCCAGCAGCTCGCCCGCCATTTTTTCCAGGCTGTTGGCGTAAATGCGAACCTCCGCTTTACAAACGTCCATTTCCAGGTCGGCGGCCCGGTCGGCATCGGCGGCTTTGTTCTGGGCGGCAGTGGTGATGATGTCCTGCGACTCGATCGGCGGCGCGCTGCGGGCGTCGGCGACTCGCCGAGGATCGGTCATCATCAGTTCGATCTGCGCGTAAACCAGGTAGTTTTCGATCAGATGATACAGCCGCATTCCCGACCGGTAGATGGCTTCGACCATGTTATGCGCCTGGTTCGGCTCAAAGTTCTCGAAATCCATAAGCAGGATTTCGGAGTAACCGATGATGCCGGTCAGCGGCGTTCGCAGCTCGTGGGGCAGGGCGCAGATGATGTTGCCGCGCAGGTCGTTCATCTTTTGTTCGTATTCTTTGGCGATGGAATCGCGCCGTTCGATGCGCGCCCCGACGGCGGCCAGCAGTTCGCCGGCGGTGAACGGTTTGACCAGATAATCGTCCGCGCCCAGTTCCATGCCCTTACGCATGTCGGCGCGGTCGGCTTTGGCGGTGAGGAACATAAAGGGGATGTTAGTGGTTTCGGCGCGCTCCCTCAGTTTTAACAGAACGCTGTAGCCGTTTAATTCTGGCATCATGATGTCGCAGATGATGAGATCGGGAATGTAGTCCTGGGCGATTTCGATACCCGCGCGCCCGTTTTCCGCGCCGCGCACGTCGAAGCCCTCCAATTCCAGCGTCTCCACGACATTTTCGAGGATGGCGCGTTCATCTTCGATCACGAGAATTTTGGTCATGATGGTCTATAAAATCTGCTTTTATATATGGCAGACTTCTCCTCCCTAATATGCATTGTAGCAGTGAGCGGCGTTACAGAAGCTAAAGATTTTGCCTTAAGGGTCGGTTGGGGTATTTTTCACTTTTTGTTTATAATCGGGTTGTTTTGTCCAGCTGCAATTTGCATAATATATGAGGATGCCCAACTTGAGAACCATTGTGCCTTTCAATGATGATTGGCTGTTTTTCCCCGGCGATGTGGATGCTCGGACGCCGGATTCGTCGTTCCAGGTCGTGACGCTGCCGCATACCAACATCGTGCTGCCGCACCACAACTTTGATAATGCTGAGTACCAGTTCATTTCGACCTACCGCAAACGTTTCCGCCTGCCGGAGGCGCGCGATGGCCGCCGCGTGTACGTGGATTTTGACGGCGCGATGATCGCCTGCGAAGTCTTTTTGAACGGCCAGAAGATTGGCGATCATGAAGGCGGCTACACACCGTTTTCCTTCGACCTGACCGATCATCTGAACGAAAACGGCGATAATCTGCTGGTTGTGCGCCTGGACTCGACCGAACGCCCGGATATTCCTCCCTACGGTGGGGTAGTGGATTACCTGACCTTCGGCGGTATTTACCGTGATGTGCGGCTGCGCTATGTTGAGCCGGTGCATATTGATAAAGTGTTCGCGCGGGCACTCGATGTGCTAACCGGCAGGCCGCGTGTAGAGATTGAGGTTACGGTTAACAATCAGGGGGCGGAGCTCTACGCGCAAGAGCTAGGCGCCAGTATCTACGATGCTGATGGAACGCTGATTGCTTCTGGTGATATGTGGGTACAGGTGCCGGCGCACAGTACCGAAATTTTTGTTTTGACCGGCTTTAACCTGCCGGCGGTCAAACTCTGGTCGCTTGATGCGCCGGCGCTCTACTCCGCCATGTTCTGGCTGGGCGGCGCGGTACAGACGGGCGAGAAACCACTGCGCTTCGGCTTCCGAGAGGCGGTGTTCCGCGACGACGGTTTTTACCTCAACGGCGAGAAGATCAAACTGCGCGGGCTGAACCGCCACCAGACATACCCGTACATCGGCGCGGCTGCGCCGGCACGTTTGCAGCGTAAGGACGCCGACATCATCAAATACGAGCTGGGCTGCAACATCGTTCGCACCTCGCATTACCCGCAGTCGCCGCATTTTCTCGACCGCTGTGACGAAATCGGTCTGCTGGTGTTCGAGGAAATCCCCGGCTGGCAGCACATTGGCGACCAGGACTGGCAGGGCATCAGCCTGCGCGATGTACAGGCCATGATCGAACGCGACCGCAACCATCCCTCGATTGTGCTGTGGGGTGTTCGCATCAACGAATCAATGGACAACGAAGCCTTCTATACCGCGACAAACGCCCTGGCGCACAAACTCGACCCGACGCGGCAGACCGGCGGCGTGCGGTATTTCCAGAGCAGCCAGTTTTTGGAGGACGTGTTCACTTTTAATGACTTCTCCAACAGCGTACAGGAGCCGGAACACACGCCGCATCTGGTAACGGAGTTTAATGGGCATATGTTCCCGACCAAATCGTGGGATCAGGAGGAGCGCCAGCTTGAACATGCCCTGCGCCATGCGCGGATTCAGGATAAAGCGGCGGGCATGGACAACGTGACCGGCGCGATTGGCTGGTGCGCCTTCGATTACAATACGCACCGCGAATTTGGGTCGGGCGACAGGATATGTTATCACGGCGTTTCTGACATCTTCCGTCTGCCGAAGTTCGCCGCCTACTTTTACGAAAGCCAGCTAGACCCGGCGGTGCGCCCGGTGCTGCGCCCGGCGACCTTCTGGACGATGGGCGACCGCAGCGAAGGAGGTGTCAATCCGCTGGTGATTTTTTCCAACTGCGACGAAGTGGAAGTGTTTTTCGGAGACGCGCGTTTTGGCCGCTTCCAGCCCGACCGTAAGGAGTTCCCGCATCTGCCGCATCCGCCGTTCCAGATATGGGGTTTGAACCTGCTGTGGGGCGGCCACAAGTTTGACGACCTGCGCGTGGTCGGTTATGTAAACGGGCAGGCGGTGATCGAGCAGCAGATCGAGGCCGACGGCGTGCCGCGCGCGCTGGTGCTGGAAGCCGATGACGCCGAACTGAACGCCGACGGCGCAGACATGACGCGGCTGGTGTTTAAGATTGTGGATAAATATGGCAACCGCCTGCCGTATACCAATCAGGTCGTGTCGTTTGAAATCGAAGGCCCGGCGGAACTGATCGGCGAAAACCCATTCGCGCTGATGGGCGGGCAGGCCGCGCTGTACGTGAAGGCCGGGCGCGAACCCGGAACGGTTACAGTGCGGGCGACCACGCCGCGCCTGGAAGCGGCGGCGGTGACGATCAACGTAAAATAACAGGACGAACCGCCGGGTCGTACAGGAGGCCAGGGTTTAAGATTCTTACCGGGCGCTGCTGGCGACCTGGCGGTTTAATCAGAATAATTTCCGGCGTTTTGTTCATTCAGGAAACCACGATATGCCTAACTACATTCTCGCTTTAGACCAGGGGACGACTTCTTCCAGAGCGATACTTTTTGACCGCGCGGGCCGGATAACCGCCGCCGCGCAGCAGGAATTCCCGCAGCTTTATCCGCAGCCGGGCTGGGTCGAACACGACCCGGAGGCGATCTGGCAGACGCAGCTAGAGGTCGCCAGGGCGGTGCTGGCGAAGCAAAACCTGACTGCCGCCGACATCGCCGCCATCGGCATCACCAACCAGCGCGAGACGACCGTCGTTTGGGAACGCGCTACCGGCAGGCCGATTTTTAACGCGATTGTGTGGCAGGACCGGCGGACGGCGGGCCTGTGCGACCGGCTTAAAGCCGAGGGTTTCGATAAAACCATCCGGGAAAAAACCGGGCTGGTGACGGATGCTTATTTTTCCGGCACGAAGGTGGCCTGGCTGCTGGATAACGTCCCCGGCGCGCGGGAACGCGCCGAACGCGGCGAACTGGCCTTTGGCACGATTGACAGCTTTCTGATGTGGCGGCTGACCGGTGGACGGCTGCACATCACCGATGTGAGCAACGCCAGCCGCACGATGCTCTACGACATTCACAAAAACTGGTGGTCAACCACCATGCTTAAACGGCTGAATATCCCGCAGGCGATTCTGCCGCAGGTGGTGCCGAGCAGTATGATCTACGGCGAAACCGACCCGGCGCTGTTCGGCGGGGCGATTCCGCTGGCGGGTATGGCCGGCGACCAGCAGGCGGCCACCTTCGGGCAGGCCTGTTATATGCCGGGGCTGGCGAAAAACACCTATGGCACGGGCTGTTTTATGCTGATGAACACCGGCGGCGAGGCGGTTGAATCCAAAAATAACCTGCTGACGACCATCGGCTGGAAGCTAGGCGAGAGCGCCACGCAGTACGCGCTGGAAGGTAGTGTGTTCATCGCCGGGGCGGTGGTTCAATGGCTGCGCGATGAGCTGAAACTCATTACCAGCGCCGCCGAAAGCGAACCGCTGGCGCGCAGCGCGGCGGATGCCGGCGGCGTTTATGTCGTGCCGGCGTTCGTGGGGTTAGGCGCGCCGTACTGGGACTCGTATGCGCGCGGCACGATTGTCGGCCTCACGCGCGGCAGCGGGCGGGCACACATCGTCCGCGCGGCGCTGGAAAGCATCGCCTACCAGACGCGCGACGTGCTGGAGGCCATGCGCGCCGACTCCGGCCTGACGCTGCAAACGCTGCGCGTGGACGGCGGCGCGACCGGTAACGATTTTCTGCTCCAGTTCCAGGCGGATATTCTGGGCGTGCCGGTGCAGCGCCCCGCCGTGACCGAGACAACGGCGCTCGGCACGGCTTATCTGGCCGGGCTGGCGACCGGCTTCTGGTCGTCGCTGGATGAAATCGCCCGCCAGTGGGCCATCGAAAAAACTTTTGAGCCGCAAATGCCCGCCGACCGGCGCGACTCGCTTTACGCCGGCTGGAAGCGCGCCGTCGAACGGGCGAAAGCGTGGGCGGAGTGAGCGCGACATCATGACCATCCTGGTAGCCGGCCTCATCAATATTGAAATCACACTGCGGGTTGAGTCGTTTCCCATTCATTACAACCCGGTCAATTACCCGTTTTTCGGCGTCAACAGCAGCGTATCCGGCGTGGGGTACAATATCGCCAAAGCACTGACGGTATTGGGGGATGAGGTGCGATTTTTGTCGCTGGTGGGTAAAGACCCGGCGCGCGCGCTGGTGCGCGAGGCGCTGGCTGCCGACGGCATCCCCGACGCGGGTGTGCTGGATTTACTCGACCAGACGCCGCATTCGGTCATCCTCTACGATCAAACCGGGCGGCGGCAGATCAACGTTGACCTGAAGGATATTCAGGATCGCGCCTACCCGCAGGACGTGTTTGAAGCGGCGCTGGCCGACTCGTCGCTGGTGATTCCCTGTAACATTAACTTCACCCGGCCATTTTTGCGGCGCGCCTGGCAGGCCGGTAAAACGATTGCCACCGACGTTCACGCTGTCTCTGACCTGGAGGATGCCTATAATGCCGATTATATGCGTTATGCGAATGTGCTGTTTATGAGCCACGAGCATTTACCCAACGCGCCGGAAGAATGGACGCGGCGGGTGGTCAGCCGGTATGGCACAGAAATCGTCGTTGTCGGGTTGGGTGGGGATGGCGCGCTGCTGGCAGTTAAAAGCGATGGTTTTATGGAGCGTTTCCCCGCCCTTAAAATCCGCCCAATTGTAAACACCATCGGCGCGGGGGACGCGCTGTTTTCGGCGTTCGTCCATGTGTATAACCGGACGCAAAATCCGTATCAGGCGATGGAGCGGGCGATGGTATTTGCGTCCTATAAAATCGGTGCGACCGGTGCGGCGGACGGGTTTTTGTCCGCTGCCGAACTGGAGGCGCTGGCGACGGAAATCAAACGCTGATTTGTAGAGGCAGGCTTCAAACCTGCCCCTACCGCAGCAATGGAGAAAGGTTCATCATGTCCCGGCAAGAAGTTTTTGACCGCTTTCGGGAAAACCCGGATGTATCGGTGTTGATCGTGGGGGCAGGCATTAACGGCATCGGCGTATTCCGCGAGCTGGCTTTACACGGCGTGGATGTACTGATGGTGGATAGGGGCGATTTTTGCTCCGGCGCAAGTGCGGGGTCATCCCACATGGCGCACGGCGGCATTCGCTATCTCGAAAACGGCGAGTTCCGGCTGGTGCGCGAAGCCCTGGTGGAACGCAACCGCCTGCTGCGGAACGCGCCCCACGCAGTTAAACCGCTGCCGACAACCATCCCGATTTTTCACTGGCTGTCCGGTATCTTCAACGCGCCGCTCAAGTTCCTGCGGCTGCGCGATAAACCGAGCGAACGCGGCGCGCTGGTCATCAAAATCGGCCTCATCCTTTACGACTGGTTCGCCAGCCCTTACCGCACCATGCCCACCCACCGCTTTACCGGACGGGCGAAGGCGCTGGAACAGTGGCCTGCGTTAGACTCGAAGGTGCTTTTTACGGCCACCTATTACGATGGTTTTATGCCGTACCCGGAGCGCCTGTGCGTCGAACTGATACTGGACTCCGAGGCGCTTTCAAATACGGCGCGCGCGCTCAACTATGTTAGTTTGCACAGCGCCGATGGTGATACGGTCACGCTGCGCGATGAACTGAGCGGTGAAACGCTGGCGGTGAAACCGAAAATCGTGGTGAACGCCGCCGGCCCCTGGATTGACTTCACCAACCTGGCGATGAAACAGCAGACGCGCTTTATCGGCGGCACGAAAGGCTCACATTTAATCCTCGACTGCCCGGAACTGTACGCCGCGCTGGACGGCCACGAACTGTTTTTTGAGAATAAAGACGGGCGCATCACCCTGATCTGCCCGTATCTGGGTAAGGTGCTGGCCGGGACGACCGATATTCGGGTGGATGACCCCGACCTGGCGCGCTGTACGGACGACGAAGTGACTTATATTCTTGAACTGGTCAATGTCGTTTTCCCGACTATAAAAGCAGATCACTCGCACATCGTTTTCGCCTTTACCGGCGTGCGTCCGCTGCCCAGCAGCCACGCTTCGCGCACCGGCGCGATCAGCCGCGATCACAGCATCCGCGTGATCGAAGCCGGCGGCGGAATCAGCTTCCCGGTTTATGCGCTGGTGGGGGGCAAGTGGACGACCTTCCGCGCCTTTGCTGAACAGACCGCCGATAAACTATTCGAGCGGCTGGGCATGTCGCGCAAACTCAGCACGGATGCAATGCCCATCGGCGGCGGCAAAAATTATCCCACATCAGCAGCCGAGCAGTCGGCCTGGCTGGAAAGCCTGAAGGCCAAAACCGGCCTGCCCCTGGAAAGGCTGCGGGTTTTGTTCGACCGCTATGGCACGCGGGCCGAAGAAATCGCCGTTTTTATGACCGCCCATGAGGATGCGCCGCTGCGCCATCAGCCGGATTACAGCCGCCGGGAAATTCGTTTTCTGGTCGAGCGCGAGAGGGTGGCGCGCCTGGATGATATCATCCTGCGGCGTTCGGCGCTGGCAATGCTCGGTGATGTGAACGGCGCTTTGCTGGAAGAACTGGCCGCCATCGCCGCCGAAGTCCTGGGCTGGTCTGCGGAATACACACAGGATGAAATCCGCCGCGTGGCCGACCTGCTGGTGGAAAACCACCGCGTTCCCGCCGGGCGGTTCGATTCTCTGGCGGCGAAGGTTTAACCCGCCGCAGGCGAAAGGATATGGGGCGCGGTACACCCGCGCCCTGGTTTATTTCCCCGACCCCAGAGTGAGGCCCTGAATGAAATACCGCTGCAAGAAGATGAATACGATCAGTGTGGGCAGCGTGGCGATGAGCGCCCCGGCGGTAATGACCGGCCAGTTGGTATTAAACTGGCCGCGCAGCGTGGCTAAACCCGCCGTCACCGGCTTGAGCGTATCGTCCTGAAGCAGAATGATCGCCCACAGATAATCGTTAAACACCCACGTAAATTCCAGCGTTGCCAGGGCTGCCATCGCCGGCAGGCTCAACGGAATCATGATCTGCCAGAACATGCGAAATTCGCTTGCGCCGTCCACCCGTGCCGCGTCGAAGATTTCGCCGGGGACGGTTCGCATGAAGTTCCGCAGCACGAAGGTGCAAAAACCCATCTGGAAGGCCGTGTGGATGATAATCAGCGCCAGATGTGTGTTGTAGAGGTTGAGCGCGTTGGTCAGCCGGAAAACCGGCAGCAGTAAAATCTGGAACGGCAGCATCGTACCGGCCACGAACATGAAGTAGATGGGCAGGTTGAGCTTAAATTTATAACGCGCCAGGGCATAGGCCGACAGCGACGAGAGGAACAGCATCCCGATCAGCGCCGGGATGGTAATGATGAAGCTGTTGCCCAGGTAACGGGACACACGCGCCTGATTCCAGGCCTCGTTAAAATTCGACAGCGTAAACTGCTGAGGCACGCTCCAGAAACCATTAATGCTGATCTCGTCCATCGTGCGGAAAGACGTGATGAAGGCGGCGATCACTGGCAGCAGCCAGATAATCGTCAGCACCGTCAAAAACACGTAGAGTCCGGCACGCCCCCACATCTGCCCCGTTCCGGCTGCGGGGGCAGCCGTTCGGGTTCCGGGCGGGGTGGTGGTTTTGGCTACGGTCGTCATGTCACCCTCCTAGTATTCCAATTCGTCGCGGATGACGCGGGACAGGTAAAAGCCGATGAAAACCAGGCTGATGGCAAACAGGACAACGGCGATAGCCGCGCCGTAACCCATGCGGTAGTTATTGAAGGCTTCGATATACATAAAATTCGCCAGAACCTGCGTGTTCTGCGCGCCGCGCGTCATGATCGAAACCAGATCAAAAGCCCGCAGCGAATCGATGATCGAGATGACGACGATGATGGTTGTGACCGGGGCCAGCAGGGGCAGAACAACATGCCGGAACAACTGCCATCGGTTCGCGCCATCCACGCGCGCGGCATCCACAAAGCTGGGGTCAATATTCTTCAGCCCGGCCAGATACAGCACCATCACATAACCGACCTGCCGCCAGACCGCCGCGATGATGACCGCCCAGATCGCCAGCTCGCGGTCGCCCAGCCAGCCGGGCGGGCTGCTGACGCCGATGGCCTGCAAAAAGCCGTTGAGCAGGCCGGCGCGGGGATGGTAAACCCAGCCCCAGATCAGGCCGATCACCGGCAGAGACATCACCAGGGGTGAATAAAAGCTGATTTTGTACCATCGCCCGCCGCGCATTTCGTTATTGAAGATCATCGCCAGCCCCAGGCCAAGCGTGGTGGGGATGGTGATAAAAACAACCAGCCACCGCACGTTGTTAAGGAGCGCCTCGGAGAAGGTGCGGTCTTTGGTGAACAACCGCTCGAAATTTTGCAGGCCGACGAAGCCGGGAACCGGATCAACGCCGTTCCAGTTGGTCAAACTTAAGTAAATGGTGTAAAAGGTTGGCGCGATGATCCAGACGAAATAAAGCGCGAGCGGCGCCAGCAAAAAGAGATAAGGTGTCCAGTTTATACGGCGGCGCACCACCGGCTTTTTTATCTGTAAAGCTGCGGCCATAATCCTTGCTCCTCAGGCCTCTATGGAGCGGACTGACATATCGGTGACAACAAGACGGGGCGGCGCTGCCGCCGCCCCGCACGCTAACGACAACAACTATTCGCTTTCCTCTTCGAGGATACGCAGGCGTTCGTTTTCCATGTCTTGCAGAATGGCGTTGATGTCAGCCGGGTTGTCCCAGAAGCGCATGAAGCCATCCATGCCCACTTCCGCCATCGGCGGGGTGGTGTCACGGTCGAAGAACTGAGCGATATAGTCGGCGCTCTGAATGAGCTGGATACCCTTCTGTACAGGCGGCGTAGCCCCGGAGATGTCTACGTCGGTGCGGGTGGGCAGCCGGCCCATCTGCTCAAAGGCGGCCTGCTGGTATTCCTTCGACCCCAGATAAGCCAGGAAAGCCTTTGCGCCTTCCGGGTTGCGCGCCTGGGCGGCGATGAAATAACCGTCCGTTGGCGCATCTTCGCCTACCGGGATGGCCGGGTCAATGATCGGGAAGCGGAAGAAGTCGAGGTCGTCTTCCATCTCGTCCGGGTAGGAGTCCACGATGAACCCGCCCATCAGGTACATCGCGGCGCGTTCCTGCACCATATCGTCCACGGCTTCCTGCCAGTCGAGCGCCGCCGGGGACTCGACGAAACACTTGCGGTCAATCAACTTCTGCCAGTTGGCGAAGGTCGCCTGCAGGCGTTCATCGAGATAACTTTCCTTCAGCAGCATCAGGTCAACGTGGAATTCCGGCCCGTTGGTACGCATGTTCAGATAATCGAACCAGGCGGCTGCCGGCCAGCGGAAACGCGCGCCGATGGTGAAGGGGGTGATGCCAACAGCGTTCAGTTTGTCGCAGGCATCCAGCAGTTGGTCAAAGGTTTCCGGCTCGCCTTCAATGCCGGCTTTCTCGAACAGCGACGGACGGTAGTAAATCGCCCACCAGTAGTAGGACGTGGGCAGGAAGTACTTGCCTTCGCCAACGGTCGCCAGGGCGTTAAAGCCGGGGGCGTAAGCCTCGTCAAAACCTTCGGCTTCCCACATATCGGAGATGTCCATAATCAGACCCCGGTCAATGAAGAAGCGCGCGCGGTTGCCCGCGAACCACGTCAACACGTCCGGCGCCGGTTCGGCAATCAGGTAAGCGCGGATGGCCTGTTTGAAGTCCTCATGATTGATGATGGAATGCTGTACCGGCATATCCGGGTGGGCTTCGTTCCAGGCGGCTACCATGCTTTCCTCGAAAGCACGCGGCACGGGGTCGCTGGAGTACGAATTGAACGCCACGCTGTTGTCCTGCGCCAGCACCGACGCCACCGACAGCAGGGCGATGCTGATGAGCAGAACGGCGATAAACCATTTGTTGCGGGACATATTATCTCTCCTTCAAAGCTCTACCAATCTTTAGTCTATTTTTGACTTTGGAAAAGACCGTTCTTAATGCCGGTGTGCCTCCTTTCCTGTTCTCTTTACCGGCGCGCCGGCGGTGCTGATGAGCCGCGAACGACTAGTTCGACCGGGATGATTTTTGACTCTGGTTTCTGGCCGTTGAGCAGCTCGAACAGCATCCGCGAGGCTTCGTAGCCGGTGGTAAGAGATCGCTGGTTGATCGTAGTGAGCGGCGGAACGGTGGTCGCCGCTGCCGGGATGTCATCATAGCCGGTGATCGTAAGCTGTTCCGGCACGCGCAGACCAAGCCGGTGCGCTTCTTGCAGCGCCCCCATCGCCATCCGGTCGTTCAGGCACAGCAGGGCGGTCAGGTCAGGGTGCTGCCGCAAAAGCTGTGCCGCGCAGTCCGTCCCGCTGGCGGTGGAATAATCGCCAACGGCTTTCGGCAGGCTGTTGAAATCCAGCCCGCCCGCCTGAGCAGCGTCCTGGATGCCCTGTAAAAGCTGCTCGGTGCCGGTGTTGATGCTGTCCGGCACGGTGATGATGCCGATACGCCGGTGGCCGAGTTCCAGCAGGTGTTCCATGATGAGGACGCCGCCGGCATGGTGGTCGCTGCTGACCGAATAGGCGGAGGGAGGGCCGCCGATGCTGACGGCGGGAAGGCCTTTTTTTATCACGGGGTCCAGAACGGAAGCGAATGGGACATGGTTTAACGCGATCACCCCGTCCAGATAACCGCTCTGGATAAGCTGGAGGTAGTTTTCATCCACGCTGCCTTCGATCAAACGCGGCGTGCTGATGAGCAGGTTGTAACCGCGCAGGTTGCATTCGGCGTCAATGCCTTCCAGTACGCACAAAATACGCGGGTCGGCGAAGATAGCGTCGTATACATAAGGGAATACGACAGCGATGATCTGCGTTTTGCCGGATGAAAGGGCGCGGGCGGCCAGATTTGGCACGTACCCGATTTCTTTGACGGCCAGCAGCACCTTATTTCGGGTCGCTTCCGTGAAATAAGGCGTGTTAGAAAGCACTTTCGATACGGTTGCGGTGGATACCCCGGCTCTGCGGGCGACATCTTCGAGTGTTGGCATCTTTAAAACAAGCAATAGTTAAACGCTTAACTCTATACCGTAAGCATATCGCTAAAGTTTTTCTCTGTCAACAGGCTGTCGCCGGGCAAGAACGAAAAATGCAGCGGTTATGCGCCTAATAACCGTGCGGCGGCTGTATCCACCAACCAGAGCGAGCCGCCGGCTGGCCGGACAAGCTGGGCGGGCAGGTCATCCGGCTTATACTCGCCCTCCAGCACCTGCCGCAGGGTTTCCGCTTTGTCCGCGCCGGAAACAAGAAAAATCACGCCGGCGGCGTTGATGACAGGCAGAGTCAGCGTGATGCGCCAGGGTGGTTCAACCGGCGCGTAAAAGTTAGCGACAGCCCGGCGCGTCCGTTCGCGCAGTGCCGGGGTGTGTGGGAACAGCGAGGCGGTGTGGCCGTCGCGCCCCATGCCCAGCAGGATCAGGTCAAAACGCGGCGCGCCGCCGAAAGCCCGTTCGAGTTCAACCTCGTAATCGGCTGCTGCCTGTTCCGGCTCGCGTTCGCCGGCCATCCGGTGGATATTTTCGGGCGGGATAGGCACATGGTCGAGAAGGGCAGCGCGCGCCATATGGTAGTTGCTGTCGGGGTGCGTGGGCGGAAGGCAGCGCTCGTCCCCCCAGAAGATATGGGTGTGCCGCCACCAGTCCCGCTCGAAGGCCGTTTCGCTCGCCAGCCGTTCGTAGAGCAGACGCGGCGTTGAGCCGCCGGACAGGGCGAAATAAAAATGTCTGCGCGCCGCGACGGCGGTTTTGGCCGCCTGAACGACCTGTTCCAAGCCTGCCTGCGCCAGATTTTCGGCGTTCGGCAAAATGCGGACGGCGCGCTCGTTCATTGGCCGCCGCACCGCAGATGCCAGGCCTGGCCGCCCCGATGCAGCAGGGCATCGGCCTCTGCCGGCCCCCAGCTCCCACGCGGATAACCGGCGACCGGCGGCGCGGCGGGGGTGTTCCACCCCTGTAAAATCGGGTCAATGATGCCCCACATGGCTTCAATTTCGTCGCTGCGGGTAAACAAGGATGCATCGCCAAGCAGCGCGTCCAGCAGCAGACGTTCGTAAGCTTCCGGTATCTGGCACTGCCAGAAGGCTGTGCTGTAATCGAAGGCCATTTCTACCGACCGGGTTTCGGAGGCCGAATCCGGCAGTTTGGCCTCAAAGCTCAGTTTGATGCCTTCGTCCGGCTGGATGCAGATATGCAGGCAGTTGGGCGAGAAGGATTCATCGGGGGGATGGCCGGCGTCGAACATCATTAATGGGGGGCGCTGGAAACGTATCCGAATCTCGCTGCTTTTTTTCGCCAGTGCTTTACCGGAGCGCAGGTAAAACGGCACGCCCTGCCAGCGCCAGTTGTCTATAAAAAGTTTGATCGCCGCATAAGTCGGCGTTTTAGAATCGGCGGCCACACCTTCGGCCTGCCGGTAGCCTTCGTACTGCGCCCGCACCGTATCCTCGATCAAAACCGGGCGCACAGCGTTGAAAATTTTCACTTTTTCGTTACGCAGCGCCGCCGCGTTGAATGATGACGGCGGCTCCATCGCCACCAGCGCCAGCAGCTGCAGCAGGTGATTCTGGAACATATCGCGCAGCACGCCGGACTGATCGTAATATCCGGCGCGATGCTCCACATCCACCGTTTCCGCCACCGTGATCTGCACATGATCCACGTAGTTTCGATTCCAGAGCGGCTCAAAAATGGTGTTGCCGAAGCGGAAAAACAGGATGTTCTGCGCCGTTTCTTTGCCCAGGTAATGGTCAATCCGGTAGACCTGGCTCTCGTCAAAAACCTTATGCACCAGATGATTCAACTCGCGTGCCGAGTCGAGACTTGTGCCGAATGGTTTTTCAATGATAATGCGGCACCAGCCCTCGTCTTCGCGCTCCATCCGGTGCGCGCCCAGGTTTTGGATGATCGGCACGTACAGCGTCGGCGTGACGGATAAATAATACAGGCGGTTTCCGGTGTGATTTTCCCGCGCGCTCAAAAACTCCAGGACGGCGTCCATACCTTCCGGCGCAGCGGCATCGGCGCGGATGTACCACAGGCGTTCGGCGAACGCACGCCACAGTTGGTTGTCGAAGGTTTCGCCGGAAAATGAAACGATTCCCTGCTGCATCTGCTCCCGGAATGCCTCGTGGCTGTACGCCGAGCGCGCCACGCCCACGATCTGGAAGGGGTCTGGCAGGCGTCCTTTGCGGTAGAGGTTGTACAGCGCCGGGATGAGTTTGCGGCCGGTCAGGTCGCCGGATGCGCCGAAGATTACCACGCTGGTCAGGATTTCGCTCATGGGTTAATCTTCCCGCTTGACGGCATGGCCGCCGAACTGGTTACGGAGCGCCGCCAGCAGTTTGGCCGCGTAGCTGTCCGGCTGGCGGCTGGCGAAACGCATCATCAGCGACAGGGTGATAACCGGCGCCGGCACGTCCTGGTCAATGGCCTCGAATACCGTCCAGCGCCCCTCGCCAGAGTCGGCCACCCAGCCTTTGATGCCGGACAGGTCGGCGTCTTCGGCCAGCGCGTTGGCGGCCAGGTCGAGCAGCCAGGAACGCACCACACTGCCAAAACGCCAGATTTCCGCGATCTGGTGAACGTCAAGCGCGAAATCTTCTTTAGCCCGCAAAATCTCAAAACCTTCGGCATAAGCCTGCATCAGGCCGTATTCGATGCCGTTATGCACCATCTTAACAAAATGGCCGGAGCCGGTCGGTCCGACATGCCCCCAGCCGCGATCCGGCGCGGGGGCCAGCGTTTCCAGGGCGGGGCGGATGTGCCGCACGGCGGTTTCCGTCCCGCCGACCATCATGCTGTAACCTTCGGTCAGCCCCCAGATGCCGCCGCTGGTTCCGACATCCACAAAATGAATGCCCTGCTGTTCAAGCAGCGCGCCGCGCCGTATCGAGTCCTTGTAGTTGCTGTTGCCGCCGTCAATCACCACGTCGCCGGGTTCAAGATGAGCGGCGACCTCGGTGACGGCGTTTTCGGTGATGTCGCCTGCCGGCACCATCAGCCAGACGGCGCGCGGGGCTTCCAGCTTGCCGACCAGTTCGGCGATGGAGGCAGAGGCTGCCGCGCCCTGGCGCGCCGCCGTTTCGACCGCTTCGGGTCGAGGATCGAACACAACGACCTGATGCCCGCCTTTCAGCAGGCGGCGGGTCATGTTCCCGCCCATTTTGCCGAGGCCGATCATAGCGAGTTTCATAAGTTTAGATTCTCCTGTTTGCTAGGGGCTTTTTCGCGTCTGGTGCTGTATGCCTCCTGCGCCCGCCGAAATGACATCGGCTGCCAGGCCGATGAACAAACCATGTTCAACGATGCCGGTGCGCTGTTTAAGCCGCTCACCGAGCGCCGCCGGGTCGTCAATCGGGCCGAAGTCGCAGTCCAGGATGAAGTTTCCCTGGTCGGTGCGGTAGGGCTGTCCGTCGCCGGGGCGCAGTTTGACCGACGCGCCGAGGGATTCCAGATACCGCTGCTGCGAGCCATAACCGAACGGCACAACCTCCACCGGCACGTCCCAGGTCGTTCCGAGCGCCGGCACGAGCTTGCTTTCGTCCACGACGATGATTTCCCGGCGGGTGGCCTGCGCCACAATTTTTTCGCGTGTGAGTGCGCCGCCGCCGCCCTTAATCAGTTCCAACTGCGGGTCTACCTCGTCCGCGCCGTCAATCGTCACGTCAATGATAGGGTGGTTTTCAAGCGTCGTGAGGGGGATTCCGAGGGCGCGCGCTTCGGCTTCGGTCTGGGTAGAGCAGGGGATACCCAGGATGTCGCGCAGGGCGCCGGTTTTGAGCAAATAGCCGATGTGCCGGACGGCCAGGATCGCGGTGCTGCCCGCGCCCAGGCCCACCACCATGCCCGGCTCGATGAACCGCGCCGCGTATTCGGCGGCCTGTTGTTTGAGATGGTTGGTATCCATAGGCTAGTTAGCCGCGTGCGCCGCCGCCATTGCCGCGCCCACGATGCCGGCATCGTTGAGCAGCGCCGCCGGGACGATCTGTGCGCGCCGGTTAAGCAGGGGCAGAAACCGCTCGGCCTTTTTGCTCACGCCGCCGCCGATGATAAACAGATCAGGCGAAAACAGGAATTCCAGGTAGGCCAAGTACTCGTCCACGCGCTCC
This sequence comes from Chloroflexota bacterium, assembly GCA_014338005.1. Lineage (GTDB taxonomy): Bacteria > Chloroflexota > Anaerolineae > Aggregatilineales > Phototrophicaceae > CFX2. Next base: position 18,585 of record QUBZ01000054.1, read on the forward strand.
GCCCATTTCTCCCAGGTCAGGTCTTTATCCTGCCGGGTTTTGTCCGAGGCGCGTTTTTCGGCGTCCTTGCCCCGCATTTCAAGGTGGCCGAGTTCGGTATTGGGTATCAGGTGGCCGTTGATGAACAGGGATGTGCCGATGCCGGTGCCGAAGGTCAGCATCATGACCAGGCCGTTATGGCCGCGCCCGGCCCCGAAGGTCATTTCCGCGATGCCGGCGGCGTCGGCGTCGTTGATGACCGTCACCGGGCAGCCGGTTTTCTGCTCGAACAGCGCGCGCGCGTCCGTGCCGACCCACGCCTGATCTACGTTGGCCGCCGTTTCGACCACACCATCCTTGACCACTGCGGGAAAAGTAATGCCGACAGGCGCTTTCCAATCAAAATGCCGGGTGATTTCGGCTACGGTTTCGGCGACATCCTCCGGTATGGATGGCTGTGGGGTGGGCAGGCGGAAACGTTCGGCCAGCAGGTTGCCAGTTTCGATATCCACCGGCGCGCCTTTAATGCCTGATCCGCCGATGTCAATGCCTAAAGTTTGCATGGTAATTTTTTCCTCCTGGAACACTTTCCATATTACCGGCAAACGCCTGATCGTTACAACTGCGACGATTTGTTTTAAGCAGCCGCTTGACATCTCGTAATCTCGCGTTATGCTTAATCACCATGTCTGCCAGATGTGATTTTCTTACCCGCCGTATCCGTCGCCGCCGCACTTGTCCTGAGTCCGGTGGATTGGACGTGCCTGGGCAGCGTTAAAGCAGGCGGTTTCGTGAATTCAACCCCGGACTGATCGCAGTTCGGGGTTTTTCGTTTAGTTAAGGGAGAGGTGATTTATGCCAGCAGGTGAGGTCAAAAAAGTCGTTCTCGCTTACAGCGGCGGGTTGGATACGTCGGTGATTGTTCCCTGGCTGCGGAACAATTACGGCTGCGAGGTGGTGTGTTTCTGTGCCGATCTGGGACAGCAGGAAGAACTGGACGGCCTGGAAGAAAAGGCGCTCAAGTCCGGGGCGAGCAAGCTGTATATCCGTGATGTGCGCGAAGAATTTTTGCGCGATTTTGTGTTCCCGACCATGCAGGCCGGGGCGGTTTACGAGCGCGAATATCTGCTTGGCACGTCCTTCGCGCGCCCGCTGATCGCCAAACATATGGTGGACATCGCCGAGATGGAAGGCGCGGACGCCGTAGCGCACGGCGCGACCGGCAAAGGAAACGACCAGGTGCGTTTTGAACTGACCGTTATGGCGCTCAACCCCAAACTCAAAATCATCGCGCCCTGGCGGGAGTGGGAAATCCGCAGCCGGGAGGACGCTCTGGCTTACGCGCAGGAATTTAACGTGCCGGTGGCTGCCACCGAAAAATCCATCTACAGCCGCGACCGTAACCTGTTCCACCTGAGCCATGAGGGCGGCCCGCTGGAAAACCCCTGGAACGAGCCGGAAAAAGATATGTTCCAGCTATCGGTAGACCCGGCGGACGCGCCCGACGAACCGGCCTACGTGACGGTCGGTTTTGAGAAGGGCGTGCCGGTGAGCATAGACGGCGAGCTTGTGCCGCCGGTTGAGCTGTTCGAGCGCCTGAATACGCTGGCAGGGGCGCACGGCATCGGGCGCGCCGACATCGTGGAAAACCGGCTGGTGGGCATGAAGAGCCGGGGCGTGTACGAAACGCCCGCCGGGACGCTGCTGCGCCGCGCGCATCAGGCATTGGAGAGCATCTGCCTGGACAAATATACGATGCACTTCAAGGACTTCATCGCGGTGAAGTACGCCGAAATGGTTTACAACGGCCTGTGGTACACCCAGCTTCGAGAGGCGCTGGATGCTTTCATCCAGGTGACGCAGCGCAACGTGACCGGTGTCGTGCGGCTTAAGCTGTACAAAGGTAATCTCATCATCGCCGGGCGCAGGAGCGAATACAGCCTGTACCGGGAAGATTATGCCTCCTTCGGGCGCGAGGATGTTTATAACCAGAAAGATGCCGAGGGGTTCATCCACCTGTTCGGCCTGCCGCTGAAGGTGGAAGCCCTGCTGGCGATTGACGGCGGCGGCCAGAGCCGCTACCGTTCGCCGGACTACAGCAAGTTCAAGCGGGATTAGCAGCCAGGTATTCGATAATCGGGGCGGGCAGCCGGCTCGCCCCGCATGAAAGGGCGCGACACATGGTTTTATGGGGCGGGCGGTTTTCCGAACCGACGGACGCGCAGCTTCGGGCGCTGAATGACAGCATCAGTTTCGACCGGCGAATGTACCGGCAGGACATCACCGGCAGCATGGCTTACGCGCGGGCCATCGCGCAGGCCGGCATCATCACGGCGGCGGAAGCGGAAGCCATCATCGGCGGGCTGAAACAGGTGATGGCCGAGTTCGACGGTGGGACGTTTGAGATCAAACCGGGCGATGAGGATATTCATACAGCGGTTGAGCGGCGGCTGACGGAGCTGGTCGGCGCGGTGGGCGGCAAACTACATACCGGGCGCAGCCGGAACGACCAGGTAGCGACCGATTTCCGGCTGTGGGTGCTGGATGCTGCCGCCGAGGTGGATGGCCTGCTGGCCGGGTTGCAGGCCGCGTTGATCGCGCAGGCGGAAAACCATCGTTTTACACTGATGCCGGGTTATACGCACCTCCAGCCCGCGCAGCCGATTACCGCCGCTCACTGGCTGTTGAGCTTCTTTTGGATGCTGGCACGCGACCGCGACCGCCTGGCCGAAACGCGCCGCAGCGCCTCGGTTTGCCCGCTGGGTTCGGGCGCGCTGGCCGGTACGCCGTTTGCGGTAGATCGCGCGGGGCTGGCGCAGGAACTTGGTTTTGCGGACGTAAGCCCCAACAGCCTGGACGCTGTGAGCGACCGGGATTTTGCCGCCGAGTTTTTATTCGCGCTGGCATTGATGGGCGCGCACCTCAGCCGTCTGGCCGAGGACATCATCCTGTACAGCAATCCCCGGTTTGGGTTTATCACGCTGGATGACCGTTACAGCACCGGCTCCAGCCTGATGCCGCAGAAACGCAACGCCGACCCGATGGAACTGGCGCGCGGCAAGGCCGGTCGGCTGATCGGCGATCTGACCGGGCTGCTGGTCGTTTTGAAAGGGCTGCCCAGCACGTACAATAAAGACCTGCAAGAAGATAAAGAAGCCGTTTTTGACGCCTTCGACACGGCAAACCGGCTGCTGCCGGTGGTGACGGCGGTCATCAGCACGCTGCGGCTGAACCCGGAAGCGATGCGCGCCGCGCTGACCGAGGATGTGCTGGCGACCGATCTGGCGGATTATCTGGTGGCGCGTGGGCTGCCCTTCCGCCAGGCACATTACATCGTCGGTCAGGTCGTTCAGGAAGCTGCCCGGCGGCAGGCTGCGCTGTCGGCGCTGCCGCTGGAAACGCTGAAGGGATTTTCTGACCTGTTTGATGCCGAGGTTGTCAAGGTGTTTGATTTCGATGCCGCCGTCGCGCGGCGTAAAGCGATTGGGGGGACTGCGCCGGAGGCCGTCCTGGAGCAGATCGAGGCGGCGAAAGCGCGGTTGGGCGAACGTGTTTGATATGCACCCTGCACAAAACCTTCCGGCTAACGTAAACGAATTTTGCGCGACTTTACCCTTTCTGCGGATGAAAGGTTGACAGCTTTGGTCAAGAACGTTACGCTATGTAACAGTTTATGGTTGAACAGGACTGAAAACGTGTTCGTGCGTACAGGCCGCAGCGCCACCCTTATCAGCATTATTATTGTTATCGTACTCGTCCTTATTGGCGGCGGGTTATAACGGCTTGGGTGGTAAACGAACGCGCGAAACAGCGATGAGTGATAAAAAAGCCCCCAAGCCGGGGGCTTTTTAATTTCGAGAGTCGTCAAAGGAGCCAGAGTGATGATGTCCCCGCAGCCCAAAACCGAAGAAATCCGCCAGCGCCAGCAGAACGATTACCCGACCAGTCCCTGGACTGAGGCCTATCAGTCGCATCCGGTGGATGCCGCTTACATGCCGCAGCCCGGCGATGGGTTTCAATGCTGGCATGATGCCGAAACACAGTCCCCGACGCATGACGCGCTTTCCGAAGTTTACAACCAGGGTTATCAGGAAAGCGCGTTTTATTTGGGAGGAAATTAAGTATGCCTGCTGAGTGGATCTGGCGAAATGGCGAGTTTGTCCGCTGGGAGGATGCGACAGTTCATGTGACCGCCCACGCCCTGCATTACGGGTCGAGCGTGTTTGAAGGGGTGCGCGCCTACGCCACGCCGGACGGCCCGGCGGTTTTTCGGCTTCAGCCGCACACCCGGCGGCTGCTGAATTCGGCCAAAATCGCGCGTATCGAAGTGCCGTACAGCGAAGCCGAGCTTAACGAAGTGATTTTAGAAACGGTTCGGCGCAACGGCCACGAAGCCTGTTATATCCGCCCGCTGGTATTTCGCGGCGCGGGCAGCCTGGGCGTTGATGGCCGGAAATGCCCGACGGAAGTTCTCGTCCTGACGATGGAGTGGGGGCGCTACCTGGGCAGCGAGGCGATTGAACAGGGGGTAGACGTGCAGGTGAGTTCGTGGCGGCGCATCGCCCCGGACACATTTGCTTCGATGGCGAAAATCGGCGGCCAGTATATTAACAGCCAGTTCGTGACGATGGAGGCTGCCGATAACGGCTTTACCGAGGGCATCGCGCTGGATTATACCGGTTATGTCAGCGAGGGCGCGGGCGAGAATATTTTTGTCGTGCTGGACGGGGTGGTGTACACGCCGGGGGCGTGGTCGTCCATCCTGATGGGCATCACGCGCGATGCCGTGCTGACGCTGCTGCGGGACATGGGTTACGAGATTCGTTTTGAGCCAATCGCGCGCGACATGCTGTATATGGCGGATGAAATCTTCTTCACCGGTACGGCGGCGGAGATCACACCGGTGCGCTCGGTAGATCGAATCCTGGTCGGCGTCGGGAAACCCGGCCCGGTGACGAGAGTAGCGCAGGAGGAATTTTTCGGCATTACTTCAGGCCAAAAGCCTGACCGGCACGGCTGGCTGACCTATATAAGCCAGACCGAACCGGCCAAAAGCGGCGATTAAAAACAAGGAGCAGTCTATGTTGCTAACTGGCGCGGAAATTGTGATGGAGTGTTTGTTACGAGAGGGTGTGGAGGTCATGTTCGGCTATCCGGGTGGGGCGATTCTGCCCACCTATGATGCCATGACCAAATACCCGCAAATTCGCCATGTGCTGGTTCGTCACGAGCAGGGCGCGGCGCATATGGCCGACGGTTATGCGCGGGCAACCGGCAGGGTTGGCGTGGCGATTGCAACCAGCGGCCCCGGCGCGACCAATCTGGTCACGGGCATTGGAACGGCCATGATGGATTCGTCGCCCATCGTCTGCATCACCGGGCAGGTGCCGCGTGGGGCAATCGGTTCGGATGCCTTCCAGGAAATTGACATCACGGGCATTACCCTGCCGATCACCAAACACAACTATCTGGTGAACGACGTGCGCGAGCTGGCCTACACCATTCGGGAAGCCTTTCACATCGCGCGGACGGGACGCCCCGGCCCGGTGCTGGTGGATATTCCGAAAGACGTTCAGAACGAAAAAATCGAATTTGAATATCCCGAAGGGCCGATTCGTCTGCCGGGGTATCGCCCGCCCAGCGCCGCTGACGCCGACCAACTGGCCGCCGCACTGGAGCTGATCCGGAAGGCCAAAAAGCCGGTCATTCTGGCCGGACACGGCATCCTTATGTCGGGGGCGTCGAACGAACTGCGTGAACTTTCGGAACGGGCGCAAATTCCGGTGACGCTGACGCTGCTGGGTAAGGGCGCGATGCCGGAAAATCACCCGCTGTGCGTGGGCATGATGGGGATGCACGGCGCGGCGGCCTGCAACTATGCCATCCAGGAAGCCGACCTGCTGATCGCCCTGGGGATGCGTTTTGATGACCGCGTGACCGGGAACCTCAAGACCTATTCCCCGAACTCGCGCAAAATCCACGTGGATATTGATCCCTCGGAAATCAATAAAAATGTCAAAGTGGATGTCGGCATTGCCGGCGACGTGCGAACGGTACTGGCGCAGATGCTGCCGCATGTGCCGTCCAAGCAGCATCCCGAATGGATCACGCAGATTCGGGACTGGCAGGAAGACGGTGACGAGCGTGACATCCTGCACTATGAAAGCGAAGGCAAGCTGTTCGGCGCGCAGGTGATTAACGATCTGTGGAAATATACCGGCGGCGACGCGGTTACGGTCACGGACGTAGGCCAGCACCAGATGCTGGAGGCGCAGTATTACCCGCACCAGCGCCCGGCGACCCTGCTGACCAGCGGCGGCCTGGGGACGATGGGTTTTGGCCTGCCGGCGGCAATCGGCGCGAAGTTCGGCAAGCCGGATGAAGAAGTGTGGGCCATCGTCGGGGACGGCGGTTTCCAGATGACCATGTGTGAACTGGCGACGGCCATGCAGGAAGGCGTGAAGGTGAATATCGCCATCCTCAACAACGCTTTCCTGGGCATGGTACGCCAATGGCAGGAATTTTTCTACGAGGAACGCTACCAGGCTACGCCGATGTACAGCCCGGATTTTGTCAAGCTGGCCGAGGCGTTCGGTATTCCGGCCATGCGCGTCACCAGCCGTGACCAGATCGAAGAATCGGTGAATTTTGCGCGCAGCCACGAAACCACCGTGCTGATTGAGTACGTCATCGAGAAGGAAGAAATCGTGTATCCAATGGTGCCGGCAGGCGCGGACTTGCACAACATGCTCCGCCGTCCGAAACCGGGGGAGAAGCAGCAGTCATGACCGAAAACCACAAACAGACCGTTGTCGCTTTAGTCGAGAATAAACCGGGCGTTTTGAACCGCGTGGCGAGCCTGTTCCGCCGCCGCAACTTCAATGTGGACAGCCTGACCGTCGGGCGCACCCACAAACCGCACATTTCCCGGATGACGATTGTCGTGGATGCGGCGCGAACCGATGGCCGGCGCATCGCCGCCAACCTGTTCAAGCTAGTCAACGTGATTGACGTGAAGCTGGTTTCCGAAGAACCCTACGTCAGCCGTGATCTGGCGCTGGTTAAGGTGCGGACGGACGACGCCGAATCCCGTAATGCCGTGACGCTGATCTGTGAACGTTACCCGGCGCGCATTGTGGACATCGGCACGAAAGTCGCCATCATCGAAATCACCGCCCAGGAGGACATCGTAGAGGCGCTCATCCACGAACTCGAACCGATTGGGATTGTCGAACTGGTGCGGACGGGCGTGGTGGCGATGGGGCGCGGGGTTCGCATCCTGGACGCGGATTACGAGCCGCCGGTTATGATGGGGCAGGAGAACGGCAGCTACCAGGTATACGGCGTTTAGCCGCCGGGACAGCCAGCTTATTTCATACAGGGCGGCGATGTGCCGCCCTCTAAGACACATAACACATCGGGAAGGGTTTAAATGGCAACACTGTATTACGACAAGGACGCGGATTTATCGCTGCTGAACGGTAAAACGATTGCCGTCATCGGCTATGGCAGCCAGGGACACGCGCACGCGCTCAACGCCAGGGACAGCGGCGCGCAGGTGGTGGTCGGCCTGCACGAAGGCAGCAGCAGCCGGACCAAAGCTGAAGCCGATGGGTTAAGCGTGATGTCGGTCGCCGACGCGACGAAAGCGGCAGACATCGTGATGGTGCTGATTCCAGACACCAAACAGGCGGCGGTTTATGCCGAGTCCATCGGGCCGAACCTGAAGCCGGGCAGCATGTTGATGTTCGCTCACGGGTTTAATATTCACTTTGGCGAGATCAAACCGCCGGCTGAGGTGGATGTGGCGATGGTCGCGCCGAAAGCGCCCGGCCACCGGGTGCGCGAAGTGTTTAAAGACGGCGGCGGCACGCCCGGCCTGCTGGCGGTGCATCAGGACGCGACCGGCCAAGCCAGAGCGGTGGCGCTGGCTTACGCCAGAGCCATCGGCTGTACACGCGCCGGGGTGATCGAAACCACCTTCAAAGAGGAAACCGAAACCGACCTGTTCGGCGAGCAGACCATCCTGTGCGGCGGCGTTACGGCGCTCATCCGCGCGGCCTTCGAGACGCTGGTGAAGGCCGGCTACCAGCCAGAAGTCGCTTACTTCGAGTGTATGCACGAACTCAAGTTGATCGTTGACCTGCTGTATCAGGGCGGCCTGAGCTATATGTGGTACAGCGTGAGCGATACGGCAGAATACGGCGGCTACGTGGTGGGCGACCAGATTGAGGGCATGGTCAAAGAAGAACTGGCCGGGGTGCTGAATCGCATCCAGGACGGCAGTTTCGCCCGGCAGTGGATTGCCGAAAACAAAAACGGGCGTCCGAACTTCCTGCCGCGCCGCCACCAAGAACATGATCTGCTGATCGAAAAGGTTGGCGAAGAACTGCGGGACATGATGCCGTTTTTGAACGCCAAACGCATCAAACAGCAGGACTAAAGATGAGTATGGTATGCATCTGCGGCGTTTTGATGAGATAAACGAATTCTATAATTCTGTCGAGCCATTCCTGATGACGCGAGAGGCCGAACATAATCTGATGATTGGTCTGTATTCGGCGCTGCGGCAAGGGAACGTGTACCGTCTTCCGCCGTACCTGGCGGTCGTTGAGGATGCGGGCGAAGTGGTGGCCGCTGCTGTGCGGACACCGCCCTATAACCTCATCCTGTCAGAAATGGCCGATGCGCGCCCGATACCGGCGATTGCCGATGATGTGTACAGTGTGTACGGTGACGAACTGGTCGGCGTAATGGGGCCAAAAGTATGGAGCAAAACCTGCGCGGAGTGCTGGTCGTCGCTGACCGGCAGGCCGCACCGGTTGAAGATGGCGCAGCGCATCTACCGGCTGGAGCGGGTGCGCCCGGTAAGCGGGGTTTCTGGCGAACTGCGCCGCGCCACGCAGGCCGACCGCGAACTGCTGCTGCAATGGGAATTGGCTTTTGCGTGGGAGGCCGTCGGCGAGTCTGACCCCGAACAGGCGGAGCGCCGCGTTGAACTGGCGCTGACTTCTGAACCGGCCCTGCGCGGGCGCTGCCTGTGGTGGGACGGCGGCCAAGCCGTTTCAATGGTCGGTTATACCGGCCCGACGCCGAATGGGATTCGCGTTGGGCCGGTCTACACGCCGCCGGAACGTCGCGGGCGCGGTTATGGCAGCGCGTGTACGGCGGCGGTCAGCCAATGGCTGCTCGATCAGGGACGCAGGTTCGTTTTTTTGTACACCGATCTGAGCAATCCGACCTCCAATCATATCTATCAGGACATCGGCTACGAGCCGGTGAGCGATGTGGATGTTTATGAGTTTGGACAGAAGGCGTAGCGAGATGGCGCACCATGTCCTTATACCAGTTACAAAGACAAACAGGAGTCCTCATGGATGATGAATCCGGCGTAGTAAGGAAGGGGGTGATCTGATGGCTGAAGATGGCCTTGCTGACCTTTTCCCGTTGACGTATGAACCATTAATCAGCGAAAGGATCATCCCGCAATGTCTGGCAGTATATATGATGACAATCTGGTTCGAGTCTTCGATACAACCCTGCGCGACGGCGAACAAAGCCCCGGCGCGACCCTGAGCAGCGCCGAAAAGCTGGAAATCGCCCGCCAGCTGGCGCGGCTGGGCGTGGACATCATTGAAGCAGGTTTCCCGGCAGCCTCGCCGGATGACCTGGCCGCCGTCCAGCGCATCGCGCGGGAAGTCGGCACGCCGGATGGGCCGGTGATCGCCGGCCTGGCGCGCGCGGTCGAAAGCGACATCCGCACCTGCTGGGAAGGCGTGAAAGATGCCGCCAAGCCGCGTATTCACACCTTTCTGGGTACATCCGATATTCACCTCAAATACCAGACCGGCCTGACGCGCCAGCAGGCGCTTGAAGCGATTCGTAAATCGGTTACGCTGGCGCGCGAGTTGTGCGAGGACGTGGAGTTCAGCCCGATGGATGCCGGGCGCACCGATCCCGCTTTTCTGGTCGAGGTGTGCGCGCTGGCGGTGGAATGCGGTGCGACCACGCTGAACATCCCCGACACGGTGGGATATGTGACGCCGCAGGAATGGGGCGAGCTGATCGCCAACCTGATCGCCGAAACGCCCGGCGCAGGCCGGGGCAGCGGCGTGATCTGGTCGGTACACTGCCACAATGACCTGGGATTGGCGACCGCCAATACGCTGGCCGGGGTGATGGCCGGCGCGCGCCAGGTGGAAGTGACGATCAACGGAATCGGCGAGCGGGCGGGGAATACCAGCCTGGAAGAAGTGGTGATGGCGATTCACACGCGCCCGCAGTTTTACGGCGTTCGCACGAATATCAATACCCGTGAAATCATGAAAGCCAGCCGCCTGGTGAGCAATTACACGGGCATGAGCGTTCAGCCGAACAAAGCGATTGTCGGCGCGAACGCCTTTGCCCACGAGGCCGGCATTCATCAGGACGGCGTGCTGAAAAACTCCAGCACTTACGAAATCATGACGCCGGAAAGCGTCGGCCTCAGCCAAAGCCGGCTGGTGCTGGGCAAACACAGCGGACGCCACGCGCTGAAGGCGCGGCTGAAAGAACTGGGTTACAACATCGAAGGCGATGCGCTCAACCAGGTGTTCGCCCGCTTTAAAGACCTGGCCGACGCTAAAAAGACCGTTACCGACGCCGACCTGGAGGCGCTCATCGCCGACGAGTTCCACCGCCCGGAGGAAATTTTCAGTCTGGTGGATATTCAGGTGACATGCGGCACGATGGGGATGCCGACGGCGACTGCCAAACTGCGTAAAGCCGAGGGCGAGGAGTGCGTTTACGCAGCGGTCGGCGCAGGGCCGGTGGATGCCTGTTACAAGGCGATTGACGCCATCATCAAAGCGCCCAATACGCTGATCGAATACAGCGTTCACAGTGTGACGGAAGGCATTGACGCGCTGGGCGAAGTGACGGTGCGTATCGCGCCGCCCGGCGAAGAACGTCGTTCGTTCGGCGGTTATGGGGCGGACAGCGATATTGTGGTCGCCAGCGTGAAGGCGTATATGGCCGCGCTCAACCGTATGATCGCAGTGCTGGGTTACGGCGAACGAAAGCCGGAAGGCGAAGCCGCCACCGTGACCGTGACCAGCGCCAGAGCATAAATTTGGGGTGGGGCGCGGCATAGGCAGCCCGCGCTCCACAAAAACCGTTCGATCTGGGATAAATGTGGGATATTTGGGATATGACGAACAACGGAACACCGCCAAAAACCCTGTTTGAGAAAGTGTGGGACAATCACCTGGTTCGCCCGCAGACGCCGGATACCCCGGCGGTGCTATATATTGATTTACACCTCGTGCATGAGGTCACATCACCGCAGGCGTTTACGCTGCTGCGCGAACGCGGCCTGAAGGTGCGCCGCCCTGACCGGACGCTGGGGACGATGGATCACAGCACGCCGACCACACCGCGCAGCGCCGAGGGGATCATCCCGGTGCTGGATACGATGGCAGCGGCGCAGTTGGATGTGATGCGGCGGAACTGCGCCGATTTCGGCATTCCACTGTATGACCTGGGGACTGACAAACAGGGCATCGTCCACGTTATCGGGCCGGAGCAGGGTTTAACGCAGCCGGGCATGACGATTGTCTGCGGCGACAGCCACACCAGCACGCACGGGGCGTTTGGTGCGCTGGCGTTCG
>QUBZ01000055.1 GCA_014338005.1 Chloroflexota bacterium
GCTTTACCGGAAAGGATGAGATTGATCGCGCGGGGTACGGAAATGACCGCCAGCGGCTCCCAACTGCTGCCGTTCAGCAGAAGAACCCGGCTGTTCAGGGCGATGCTACTGGACACAGATGTTACCTCGTGAACACCTATCTACTGCCTTTGCTCCAGAATTCACAACGCCCATTATACCGCAAAATCGTTAAGCGTGTTTTAGCAATTCAATCGTCTGCTTTAACAAATGGCGGGGAAGTGAGCCAACACCCATTTTCGCGCACCAGCCTTCCCCGCCGCCCTCCGAGCAGATTGTTTCCCTGCCATCCAAACTGACTGTTGTTTCGCCGTTCAGCACTCGATTCGATTCTGTTCGATAGGATGTGCAGCCTTGCCGTTTCGAGGCTGCACGGGCTTGTTTCTGAATTAGAATAAACAGACACGACTCAAAATCCTCCGGCTTTTCGCCCCGTTTGATGCTGTTCTGCCGCCTTATTTAATCAGACGCAGCGGCGGGCAAACCGTTCTTTTTTCAATTTCGGCAATCGTCTCCTGTGCCGTGTAAACCAGGTCATGTAACCAGCCGATCAACTCCCGATTGCTCAACTCGGTGACGGCGGCCAGGTTGCCCTCGCTAACCGCGTCATGCAGGTCGTCAATCGCCGCCAGGGCTGCTTCTAACCGGGCATCTTGCAAAAGGTAGTGAACGTTGGGCTGCTGGTGAGTTTGTCCCATTTTTGTCACCTCAATCCGAGACGGACAAATAAAAAGGGCGTGGACTTTTGTTAATCTTCAGTCTCACGCCCTGGTAGGGAACTCGTCGGAAGGGAGCGTCGTCTACGGACTCCTATCCCTTCTTCGGTGAGACTGACACACAATCAGCGCGCTTTCGGCGATGCCGAACACGCCGGAATCCAGCCGGTCAGCAGGCAGGCCAAAACCTCCCATCCAGATGGACGGGCCGGCGCCAAGCAAATTGTGCAGCTGGGCCGGCAACCCGACTAACCGACGCGCGCTCATTTCAGGCACCTCGCTCCACTACGGTATCTTCGAGCATTCCGAGGATGCTCTCCCCGGTGATAAACACCCGCCGCATACCGTCCGGTTTACTCACCTTGAGGTGTCCCTTTTTAATCAGTCGCTTCAGCGTCGAGAGGCTGATGCCGAGCGCCTCCGCGGCTTCCTGCCGGGAGTAGACCGACCCAGACTCAATACGCAGTTTAGAGACTTGAATCATCGAACACCCCTTTCACAACGAACATACCATAACACAGTTTTTTACGGGCGTCAAGAGCGCAAATTATCACTTTTGCGGGCAGTTTGAGGCCACGATGGGTTAGAATGCCGCGCCCCGGTTTCGGGCTTGACAAGCCCTTTGCGCGCGGCACATAATAACTTCCACAGGCGATGAAGGAGACCGTGCGCGACACCAGCGCCTTCAGGGAGCCAGGGGCCGCAGACTGCAAGCCTCGGCAGGCCGCCGTCGCGGAATTCGCTCCAGAGCCGACGGGTGAACCGTAGTTTCCGGTTGACAGTTTCCGGTTTTAAGACGACCTTCCAGCCGCCTTATCCGGCTGATAACAGGTCACCGGCAACTGGAAACTCCAGTAGTTCGTCCGCCCCCCCTCCGGCGTGACAGGAGGCTAACGAAGCGGGCTGCGCGTTTTTTATTGTGCAGCCAAGCAGGGTGGTACCGCGGGAGATACACGCTCTCGTCCCTGGCCGATGGGACGGGAGCGTTTTTTGTTTTTAGTCGGTAGTCCATAGTCATTAGTCCCTAGTCAGGGTTTTAAAAGGGCTGAATGATTTGGGGGATTTTAAGAAGCTGGCGGTATGGGAGAAGGCACACAGACTGACGCTGGCGGTTTATCGAGCGAGTGGGTCTTTTCCGAAAGATGAACTTTACGGGCTGATGAGTCAGATCAGGCGCGCCGCTGCTTCGATACCGACAAACATAGCGGAAGGTTCAGGACGAGGAGGTGACCGGGAGCTTGTGCGTTTTCTGCATATTGCGCTGGGGTCAGCGAACGAGCTTGAATATCAACTGCTGCTGGCAAAAGACCTGGGGTATCTGGATGCAGGAATTTACCAGGAACTTGAGCATCAGACGTTAGAAATCCAACGAATGCTCGCCGGTCTGATTCATAAGCTTCATGCCTGATGCAGTCATTAGTCGTTGGTCATTAGTCGAAAGACAAACCGGAATGGTCTGTTATGGTTTTTCAGAAAAACAGACAGCCATGTCACCAACGACAAGACTCAATCTCAATGGCCTGAAACTGCACTAACGACTACAGACTAACGACTACAGACTGAGGACTAGGACTACACACATGCACCAACAACTCGAAACACTCTATGCCGAAGCTCTGGCCGAACTGGACACCATCACCGACAGCCAGGCTGTTCGCGCCTGGGAGCATAAATACCTGGGGCAGAAAGGCGCGGTCACGCTGATTTTGCGCGGCATCGGTCAGATACCGAAGGAAGAACGCGCCGCCTTCGGCAAACGCGCCAACGAAATCAAGGAGGCGCTGGCCGAAGCCCACGCCCGGCGGGAAACGCTTATCCAAGAGCAGGAACTCGCCCGCGACCTGGAAGAAGGCGCGGTGGACGTGACCCTGCCGGGGCGGGCGACGCCCACCGGCGGGCTGCATCCCTCCACCCAGACGCTGCGCCAGCTTTACGCCATCTGGGCGGAGATGGGCTTCCAGGTTTACCGCAGCCGCGATGTGGAAACCGACGAAACCAACTTCTCGCTGCTGAATATCCCGCCGCACCACCCGGCCCGCGATATGTGGGACACCTTCTACACCACTACGCCGGGCGTGATTTTGCGGACGCACACCTCGCCGGGGCAGATTCACGCCATGCGCGACCTGGGGCAGAACGGCACGCAGCCGATTCGCGTCATCCTGCCGGGCATGTGCTACCGCTACGAACAGGTGACGGCGCGCAGCGAGATGCAGTTCCACCAGCTTGAAGGCTTAGCCATCGGACGAAACATCCGCATGAGCGACCTGAAAGGCACGATCAGCGCCTTCGCCCGGCGTATGTACGGCGCAAACGCGGCGGTGCGCTACCGCGCCTCATACTTCCCATTCACCGAGCCGAGCATGGAAGTGGACGTAGAATGTTTTCTGTGTGGTGGCAAGGGCTGCCGCGTGTGTAAATATGCCGGCTGGATTGAAATCGCCGGGGCGGGCATGGTGCATCCGGTGGTGCTGCAAAACGGCGGTTACGACCCGACCGAATGGAGCGGCTTCGCGTTCGGCATGGGGCCGGAGCGTATGACCATGAACAAACACGACATCAACGACATTCGCTACTTCTGGCAGAACGATCTGCGCTTCCTGGAGCAGTTCTGATGCGGCTGTCGGCGGCAGCCCGGCGCTTCGGCGCGGTTTACCGGACGCTGGCGGTCATCGTGCTGAATACGCTGCTGCTGCTGCTGCTGGTCGAAGGCGCGGCGGCGCTGGTGCTGGCGGGGCGCGAAATACCGCGCGAGGAACAGGTGCAGGCGTTTAAGGACAAAATGCTGCGCCTGGAATATTATTACGGCCAGGATTGGTCGAAAGCCTACTGGGACGAACACATGCAGGCGGTGGATCACTGGGTTTACCAGCCTTACCGGCTGTGGCAGACGCGCCCTTTCGACGGCCAGTTTATCAACGTGGACGAACAGGGGCGGCGCGTCACGCCGGGGTCGGGCTGCGCGGCAGGGAAAAAGCGCATTTTCGCCTTCGGCGGCTCGACCATGTGGGGTTACGGCGTGCCGGATTGGGGGACGATTCCGGCTTATCTCCAGGCAGGATTGGCGGATGCCTGCGTGGTCAACTACGGCGAAATGGGTTTTAATTCCATGCAGAGCCTGCTGCGGCTGGTCGAACGGCTGCAAGCCGGCGATGTGCCGGATGCAGTGATTTTCTACGACGGCAGCAACGATGTGACGGCGGCGCACCGCAGCAGCCGCCCCGGCGCGCATTTTTCGGAAGAAACCGTCGCGCCGGCGGTCGAAAATGCGCTGAACGCGGGCGGCACGGGGGTTTCGCCGCTGCGCGCGCTGGTGACGAACACGGCCACTTACCGCCTGCTGGCCGGTGCATCCCAGGCCGGGCCGGATTGGGCGCTGCCGCCCTTCGCGCCGGGTTTTGTGGACGGCGTGGCCGAAACCTACCTGAACAATATCCGCGCGGCTTCGGCGCTGGCGCAGGAATACGGCTTCGCCTTCTACGCTTTCCTCCAGCCGGTGCTGCCGCTGGAAGGCGAACCCGCTAACGAGGAGCAGCAGATGTTTTTGTGGGACATGCCGGGCGGCCTGCCGGAACTGTTCCGGGCGGTTTACCCGCGCTGGATGGCTACCGCCGAGAGTCTGCCGTACGTGTATGATCTATCGAATGTGCTGGACGGCCAGCCCTACCCGGTGTGGATTGACTTCAACCACCTGACGCCCTGGGGCAACCTGGCCGCTGCCGACGCTATGCTCAAGGTTATCCGCCCGGCGGTTGACGGATAATAAGGTGTGCAAATGGTGGACACGAGCTGTCGTGTCCGATTAAAGAGGGGATGACAATATGAGCCAACCCGCATCACCCGCCCGCCGTTTTTCGCTTTCAGAGGACTGGCTGGCGACTATCATCGGCCTGCTGATCGTGGCGATCATCGGCCTGGGGCTGATCGGCCCCGGCCCACAGACCGTGACGCTGAAGGCCGCACCGGGCGAAAGCGTTGATAAAACGGCCAAGCCGCACGACGGCTGGAAAGCCAGCGCGACCATCGGCGGCGAAAAAGCCGTCGTTGAGGGCGCGCCAAAACAACTGGTGGACGCGCAGCTCTACCCGTTCGTCTGCGACGGCGGGCAGATGATCGCCGAAGCGGGTGACTCGTCACTGTCGCTGCCGTCCGGCGGCGCGTACCTGACGCTGACCAACAACTGCGACGCCGAGGCCAGCCTGACCTACACGACCGATTACGCCATCCGCTGGCCGCTGTTCGGGATTTTTAAACGGTAGGGGAGAAAAACCCATCCCGCAATCTCTCCCCATACACGGAGAGAGACGGGGAAGGGACAAAAGGAGACGCCAATATGACGACTACAACTGTATCCACTTCTACCCCTGTACCGGCGCGGCGTTCGTGGCCGGGACTGGTGGCCGGCCTCGTCCTGCTGGCCGTTCTGACCATCCTGGTTGCCGAGCTTGACCTGGCGACCGCCGAGTTTTTTAAGGCGCAGGGCGTGGCGCGCAACCCGTTTGAATACCCGCTGACCGCCGTCATCATCGGCCTGATCGCTAACGGCCTGCTGCGGCTGGCCGGCTTATATACTTTCGTCCGCCCCGCCATCCGCACCGAGTTATATCTCAAAATCGGCCTGGTCATCCTGGGCGCGCGCATCAGCCTCGGCGACCTGCTGGCGACCGGCGCGGGCGGCCTCATCCAGGCGTTTATCATGGTTGCCTCGGTGTTCTTTTTTACCTGGTGGCTGGCCGGGCGCTTCAACCTCGCGCCCACCCTCAAGGCGGTGATGGCCTCCGCCGTTTCGATCTGCGGCGTGTCGGCGGCCATCGCGGCTGCCGGGTCGGTGATGGCTAAAAAAGAGGAAGTGACCTACATCACGGCGCTGGTCATCCTCACTGCGCTGCCGCTGATGGTGCTGATGCCGCCGCTGGCGAACGCGCTGGGACTGTCGCCGGTGGTGGCCGGGGCGTGGTTTGGCGGCAACATTGACACGACGGCGGCGGTGGTGGGCGCTGGAACGCTGCACAGCCCGGAGGCGCAGCAGGTGGCGGCGGTGGTTAAACTGTCGCAGAACGTGCTGATCGGCTTCGTGGCCTTCGCGCTGGCGCTGTACTTCGCCCTGCGCGTGGAACGCGACCCCAACCAGCGCCCCAGCCCGATGATGATCTGGCAGCGGTTCCCCAAGTTCGTCATCGGCTTCGTGCTGGTTTCGCTGCTGGCTTCGGCGGGTGCGTTCACGCCGGAGCTGGTCAAAGAGATGAACCGCGCCTACGAATGGGCTTTCGCGCTGGCGTTTGTCTGCATCGGCATTGACTTCGCGCCCGGCGCGCTGCGGCAGATGGGCTGGAGGCCGATTCTGGTATACATGGGCGCGACCGTTTTTAACACCGTGCTGGCGCTGCTGGTCGCTTCGGTGATCTTCGGCACGCTGGGACTGGGCGGTGCCTGATAATGAAGAACTGCAAGGGCGGCGCTGCGTGGCCGCCCTTGCCTGACCGGCTGAACATAGGGGAGAAATCGAAGCCCCCAAATGACAACCGGTAACTGACAACTGAAAACTGTTGACTGAGGACTATCCATTATGCGAGTACCTGTATCCTGGCTGAAAGACTATGTAGACATCACCATCCCGGTCGAACTGCTGGCCGAACGCCTGACCCTGGCCGGGCTGGAAGTCGGCGGCATCGAATACCTGGGGCTGCCGCAGGGGCACGTCGAGGGCGTCCGCTGGCCGGAATCGCATCATCTGGTCTGGGACCGGGAAAAAATTCTGCTGGCGGCCATCCGCGAAGTGAAGCCGCACCCCAACGCCGACCGGCTGGTGCTGGCAATGGTGGACTACGGCGGGGCGGAACTGGAACAGTGCGTCACCGGCGCGCCCAACCTGTTCGACTATAAAGGCCAGGGGCCGCTGGAACAGCCGCTCTGGACGGCCTGGGCGGCAGAAGGCGCGGAAGTTTGGGACGGCCACAGCGACGAACCCAAACGCATGATTCTGAAAGAAAAACCCCTGCGCGGCATCCCCAACCGCAGCATGGTCTGTTCCGAAAAAGAACTCGGCCTATCGGACTCGCATGAAGGCGTGATCGTGTTCCATGACCAGCCGCGTAACCAGGTGACCGGCCAACCCGCCGCGCCCGGCACGCCCTTGCAGGACGTATTGGGCGACATCATCCTGGAAGTGGAGCTGACGCCCAACCTGGCGCGCGCCTACAGCATTTACGGCGTGGCGCGGGAAGTAGCCGCCCTGCTCGACCAGCCGCTGCGTTCGCCGTCCTACGACGTGGTGATGGAAGGCGCGCCCATCGAAGGGCAGGTGTTCATCGAAATCCGCGACCCGGAACTGAACCCGCGCTTCACCCTGGCGCTGCTGCGGGATATGCAAATCCGCCCCGCGCCGGAATGGATGCAGTGGCGGCTGATGCTGGTCGGCCAGCGCCCGATCAACAACATCGTGGACGTAACCAACTACATCACTTTCGAGATCGGCCAGCCGCTCCACGCCTTCGACTACGATAAACTGGTGGCGCGCGCCGGGGACAAACCGCCGACCATCATCACGCGCTTGCCTGAACCCGGCGAAACGCTGGACACACTCGACGAAAGAACCCGCCAGCTAGAGCCGCATAACATCCTGGTTTGCGATACGGCGGGCGTCCTCAGCCTGGGCGGCATCATCGGCGGCGCGGAAACCGAAATCGGTGACGACACCCGCAACGTGCTGCTGGAGGCGGCCAACTGGAACTTCATCAACATCCGCCGCACCATGCAGTCGCAGAAGGTGCAGACCGACGCCGGCCTGCGTTTCAGCCGGGGCGTGCATCCCGGCCAGGCCGAACGCGGCCTGCGGCGCGGCATCGAACTGATGCGCCGGTCGGCGGGCGGAACGGTCGCCCAGGGTATCCTGGACGCCTATCCGCTGCCCGCGCCGACGGTTGTCGTTGATCTGCCGGTGCGCGAAATCCGGCGGCTGCTCGGTCTGGACTTCACGGCGGAACTGGCGGCAGGCATCCTGCGCCGCTTGCAGTTCGAGGTGGAAATCAACGGCGATACGCTGCGCGTCACCGCGCCGGATCATCGCCTGGACATCGGCGAAAATATCATCGGACAGGCCGACCTGATCGAAGAAATCGCCCGCATTTACGGCTACGACCGCATCCCGGATACGCTGATCGCCGACGAAATGCCCCCCCAGTGGACGAACGTCGCCCTGGTGCGCGAGGAGCGCGCCCGCGACGTGCTGGTGGCGCTCGGCCTGCGGGAGCAGATCAGCCACCGCCTGATCGCGCCGGAACGCGAGGCGCTGCTCGTCCCCGGTGGGAACGGCACGCTCGTCCAGGCCGGTTACGTGGAACTGGCGAATCCGCTGGCGGCGGACAAAACCGCCCTGCGCCATACCCTGCTCATCAGCCTGCTGGAAAACGCCCGCAGCAATGCCCGCTTCACCGCCCGCCAGCAGGTTTTTGAGATCGGCAATGTCTACCTCAAGCCGGACGACCAACCCCTGCCGGACGAACCGCGCCGCCTGGGCATTCTGCTGACCGGCCCGCGCCGCGTCGAATCCTGGCAGCAGGACGAACCTATCGCCAACACGGACTTCTTCGACCTCAAAGGCGTGGTGGAAGGGCTGCTGAAGGGACTGCACATCGCCGGCGCTGTTTATGACCGCGCCGAACATCCCAGCCTGCATCCGGGGCGCTCGGCCTCGCTCAGCATCAACGGCGTCTCAATCGGCGCGTTCGGGGAACTGCACCCCCTGGTGGCGCGCGCCTTCGACCTGCTGGAGACGCCTGTTCTGGTGGCGGAGTTCGACCTGGAGGCGCTGCTTGACCAGGTGGAAGACCTGCACAAAACCAGCGCGCTGCCGACCATGCCGCCGGTTTTGCAGGACATCGCCCTGGTGGTCGGTGAGGAAACACCCGCCGCCGCCGTCGAAGCCGCCATCTGGAAGGCGGGCGGCGACCTGCTGCGGGATGTTCGCTTGTTCGACGTATACCGGGGCGACCCCATCCCGGCGGGACACAAAAGCCTGGCCTACAGCCTGACCTACCAGGCCTTCGCCCGCACGCTGACCGATACCGAAGTGGCGAAAGTGCATCAACGAATCGTCAAAGCCTGCGAGCGCGAGCTGTCTGCAAAGTTAAGGATGTAGGGGCGGCCACGCGCACAGAAAAGGCGTAACGTGAAGGGGTGAAGGCGCAGAGGGAGATATGTAGGGGCGCACAGATGTGCGCCCTTTAATTGGCGGTTTGTAACATAAAAATTGCTTCCGACAAACCCCTCATACCAGCTTCATTTGCAGCCAGGCGGCGATCAAACTGCCCAGATCAGGGCGGTTTTGCAGCAGCGCCGCGCCGCTGCCGGCCCGCTCGAACGGCTGGAACAGCACCTCGCCGGTTGCCCGCGCCTGGATGGCCTGAATCGCCGAAAACGCCTCGGTATCCTCCTGGCTGGCGGTCAGGAACAGCGGGCGCGGGTTAAAACGCGGCACAGCCTCCAGCAGCGCCGGGTCATTTGATGGGCTGAGCAGCGCCGCCGCGTCGCACAGCAGGTCAGCCGAACAGCCCAGCAGCGCCACGTCGGCCCCCCGGCCCGCGCCCACTACGCCGATACGCGCCGGGTCGGCCACGCCGTTGATGAGCGCCTGCAACATCACGCGGAAATCCGCCAGCGCCGCCGCCGGGCGCACTTGCATCACCAGCACCGTCAGCCCATTCGTATGCAGCAGCGCCGGAAAATCACCCCACGCGGAGCGTTCCTCGGCCAGCAGCAGCACCCCTGGCGCGAGTACGGTCGTGTTCACGTACAGGTCGCCGAACAGCAGCGTGCCGTCCTCCGCTGTGATTTCGACGGTTTGCCCCGCGCCGCCAAACGCCGATTGGCTGACCACCAGAGGGGGCATGGCCGCGCCAGGGGCCAGCGCCGCCGCCGTCGGGTTATTCTGCCCCTCGTAAATGAGGGCGGCGGGCGCGTCCACCGGGGCGTTGGGGATAAAAGTCGGGCTGGGTTCCAGCGTCGGGCCGGAAAGAGCAGCCGTCGGCGTCAGCGTCGGAGAAACTTCGGCACAGGCCGCCAGCAGCAGGGCCGTCAGCAGCAGCGTCGCGCCCCGACCGCGATTAATCAACTGAAAATCAGTCATGCAGGTTTGGCGAATACAATCATACGCTTGCTGCCGTCTTCATACGGCTCAAATTCCGTACTGCCATAGACCGATTCGACCTCAAAACCGGCCAGTTTGAGCAGCAGGCGCAGCTCGGAGTAAAAAATAAAGCGGAAAACCACCGGGGCAAACGTGCGTTTGACCGTGCCGTCGCCGGTCACTTCGTCATAAATCCAGGTCACGCGCAGCAGTTGTTCGGTGCGGTCAAGGCTGGTGACCGAATGCTGCATCACCAGATGGCCGGTTTCCGGCTCGATGAAGGTTTTTTCCAGCAGCAGCGCGTCGGTATCCTGCGCCCCAAACGTCTCGCCCGGATTCACCAGGTCGCATACCAGCAGGCCGTCGTCCTGTATCCAGCGGCTCAGGCGGCGCAGCAGCGCCAGTTGATCGTCCTGATCCAGAAAATGCAGCAGGCCGTTGTACGGCACCAGCACCAGTTTGAAGCGCATATCGGTATCAAACTTCAACACGTCGGCCTGATGAAAATGCAGTTTATCCCGCACATCCTCCGGCAGCATGTCCGCCTTGCGGCGCGCGCGGTCGAGCATAGCCGGCTCCTGGTCAATGCCATGCACGCGATACCCCTGCCGCGCCAGCCGCAGCATCACCCGGCCCGTGCCGCAGGCGACTTCCAGAATCGGCTCGCCATATTCGGCGGCCAGATCGCTGTACAGGTCGAGATCGTCGGTTTTATCCTGGTGTTCGGCGTCGTAGTAGCGCGCAATCGTCGCGTAAAATCCGGGCATCGGCTCACCCCTCCATCTTCAGCTATTGTAATCCGCAGCACAGGGCTTGCCCAGGGGAAATAAAAAACGCCAGAGGCGTACTCTGGCGTTTGGTTGTAGACTATTCTGTATCAGAATTAGTCTTCGCAGCTTGCCTGACCGGCGTACAGGCAGCGGTCCGCACTCGGCTGGACGGCCAGTTTAACGCCAGGATTCAGGTTATCCACCAGGCTAACCGAGCCGGGGTTGTCAATGTCGGCGCAGACATAGCTCAGTTCCAGGCCTTCGGGGACAACGTTCAGGACGGTCACGTTACGCGCCGGCTGATTGCTGCCCGTACCCTTAGCGTCCTGGAAGTAGCGCGCATCCGAGAAGACCACGTACAGCGGGTTGTTCTCATCAAACGGATCGGCCGGGTTCATCGCGGCGGCGTCAGCGGCGTCCACGCCGAAGCAAACGCGCACGGGTTTCACGAACCAACCGTAGATCGAAGCGCCGTCACCCTTCACGACGAAGACGTCAATCGAGTCGTAAACGGTGGGATACTGGTCGCGGGACAGGGGAACACGGTAGCCGGTACGCGGCGTGCCGACTTCGCGGTTGTCGCCGTCATCAACAGGATTGCCATTGAGGACGTTGACGGTGCAGGAGACTGCAACATCGTCGCGGCCCGTCGCGCCTTCCACGTCAACCAGAATTTCATTGCCGGTGCGGACACCAACCTGGGTGCAGCGGACGCTGAGGGCGCCCGGATTCTGGGCGGCTACTGCCGAGACCGTCAAAAACAGGCCGACGAGCAGCAGCACAATTAAACTACGACGTGACATTTGGTTCCTCCTTAAAAGTGCTTGGTGCATTAGAAGTTGATTGGTTTTGCCAGCGTCTTATTATACACGCTGCCATGGGATATGCAAATTCCACATGGAAATTTGTCAAGACTCTGGGCTTATAGGCAAAACTCCTTCCAAAGCATAATGCCGTCGTTGATCGTTGTGGTTCGGCCCTCGGTTGAGCAGCCTGCATCCAAGAAGCCAGGCGGCATTACACCACCAACGGAACTTCCACCAAAATCGTACCGCTAAACCAGCCGTCTCGCAAGGAGATCCACTTAGCGGCGCGTATTGGTGGATGACGACTTCACTTCCTCAGGTTTCTATTCTATAAGCCTATTCAGCCTGCCTCATCTTCGGTAAAGCTGAACAGTACCACAGTACCCCATTATAATCAATTCTGCTGCTTTGACAACAATTGCTCCTCAATTCTTTGCCGAAAATTCAGATTTGTGAAATTCATCTTAATCTAATCAAGCAGTTTACCCAATCGGCGATTATTTGCCCAGGGTGATAAAAATGCCGGAGACACGTTCCGGCGTCGGTTCACTGCCGCTTCAGGATCGGCATCAATCTTTGCAGTTCGGCTGGCCGGGGTAGGCGCAGCGGTCGGCGGCGGGCTGCTCTTTCGACAGCTCCGCAGCCGGGTTTAGGCCGTTCACCAGGCTGACCGTCCCAGGGACATCAATATCCGCGCAGATATAGTCCAGCGGCAGACCTTCTGCCACGATGTTCAAAACCTGGACATTACGGGACGGCTGGTTGTTGCCCACGCCTTTAGCATCCTGGAAGTAGCGGGCATCCGAGAAGATCACATAAAAATCGTTGGCCGGATCGAATGGATTGGCCGTGTTCGGAACGCCATTGGCAGCATCTTCAGAACTCACGCCGAAACAGACGCGCACCGGCTCGGTAAACCAGCCGTAGATGGCCTTGCCGCCGCTGCCAATGGTGAAAACATCCACCGAATCGTAAATATCCACATATTGATCGGGAGTCAGCGGGATGCGGCGGGTAAGACGCGGCGTGCCGACTTCGCGGTTGTCGCCAGAACGTCCGGCAAAATAGACTTCCGCCGGAACGGCATTGATAACATTCACCGTGCAGTTAATGCCGCGCGCACCGGCAGGAACCGAACCCTCGATGTCCACCAGGATTTCAGAGCCGGTCAGAATGCCCATCTGCTCGCAGGGAACGCTGGTGCCGGCAATACCGGGCGCCTGCGCCAGAGCGACCACCAGACTTAACAGCAGGGCGCTCAACGTCAGCGGCACAATTATAAAACGTCGTAACATTTATTTTCTCCTTACCATGATCGGGACATGATGAAGTCGGCGGCTTTTGCCGGTGTTTTACTGCTATTCTACTACAGGCCGGCTCGCCTTCGGACTTTTCGACCACGCCAAACACTACCCCAATACGCTCACTTCTGCCACTTTGATAACAACTATTTTTTATAGTCGCTCAAAACCGGGGTTATGGATAAAGCAATTAGACAGTGGGCTTCAGCCTCACTGTCTATCAGGCGTATTCTTTTCCGTTTATCCATTAATCCGAAATCGCGCGGCGCGCCGGGCGATGGCGGCCATTTGCCAAACAGGATGGCTTTTGCTAAAATGCCGCCCAATTAACCTGATGAGGACGATGTGGGGGCGCAAAGACAGAACAACCAGTAATGGGTTTTGTCCTGCGCTGTTTTTATGTCATTCGATCCGATTGATGATTTTTTCAAGGGTTGACAAAAACATGCGACGTGTATGGATTGTGATCGGCTCGCTGCTGGTTTTACTGCTGATGACCGGTTCGACCCTGGCCGACATGCCCCAGCAGGCGGGCGGTGTTTCTGCCAAGGCGATTCAGAATTTGAACCTGCGCGCCGGCCCCGGCACACACTGGAAACTGATGGGAACGGTTGACGCCGGCACAACGGTGCGCCTCGACGGGCGCGACAGCTCTGCCACCTGGGTACGCGGCCTTGTGCCTTCCGGCGAAGTGTGGTGGATGGCCGCCGCCTACCTGGACATCTCGCCCGAACGGGTTCAGGCGCTGCCGGTCGTCGGCGTGGACTCGCCATCCCAGCTTACCGGCCCGGCTCCGGCACAGCCCTCCAATGCCCCGGCGCAGCCGTCCGCGCCGGCAGCCCCCGCCGGCTCCGGCGTCCCGGCCTCAACAACTGCCGCCGTGAACGTCCGCAGCGGCCCCAGCGCCAGCACCGAACGGGTGGGCCGGCTGGCCTACCGCGCCGAAGTGCGCGTCCAGGGGCGCAGCGCCGATGGCGATTGGGTGCGCGCGGCGCTGCCTGAAGGCGGCACAGGCTGGATTTCGGCAGCTTATCTGACCATCACGGCGGCCCAGATCGCCACCCTGCCGGTGGTCGAGGGCGGCGCTGCGGCCCCGGCGGCGGCTGCGCCCGCGCCAAACGCCCCAATCGTGAACACCGCGCCGGTCAGTGGGTTTGGCTTGGGCGGCCATGTCTCCAGTTTTGGAACGGCGGCCATCAATGCCATGAACCGCGCCGGGATGACCTGGGTTAAAAAGCAGTACCGCTGGGGCGGCAGCGAAGGCTCAATCACCGGCATGATTAGCGATGCCCACTCCAAAGGCTTCCGCATCCTGATCGGCGTCGTCGGCTCTGCCGGTTCGGTCAACGACCCCAGTTACATCGAACGCTACGCCAGTTTTGTGGCCGGCGCGGCGGCGGCGGGCGCGGATGCCATCGAAATCTGGAACGAGCAGAATATTGACCGCGAATGGGCGGCGGGCAGCATTGACCCGGCTAAATATACGGAACTGCTGCGCCAGTCCTATAACGCCATCAAAGCCGCCAACCCGAATACGCTGGTCGTCAGCGGCGCGCCCGCCCCCACCGGCTTTTTCGGCGGCTGCTCGCCCAACGGCTGCGACGACGCCCCGTACCTGGCCGGGATGGCGGCGGCGGGCGCGGCCAGATACATGGACTGCGTGGGCGTGCATTACAACGAAGGCATCGTGCCGCCCAGCCAGACCAGCGGCGACCCGCGCGGCAGCAGCGGTCACTATACCCGCTACTTCCTGGGCATGGTTAACACCTACTACAATGCCTTCGGCGGCGCAAAACCGCTCTGTTTTACCGAACTCGGTTATCTCTCGCCGGAGGGCTTCGGCGGCCTGCCCGACCAGTTCGCCTGGGCGGCTAACGTCAGCGTCGCCCAGCAGGCCGCTTGGCTGGCCGAAGCCGTCTCGCTGGCGCGCAGCAGCGGCAAAGTGCGCCTTATCATCGTGTGGAACGTGGACTTCACCAACTATGGCGCCGACCCAATGGCCGGCTACGCCATGATTCGGCCTAACGGCTCCTGCCCGGCCTGCGACGCGCTGGCCGGCGCGCGTTAGGTTTCCTTTTCGATGCCCCCATCCCTTCGTCGGCCAGCGGTTGAACGAGGGGATGGGCTGTTTATTTTGATGACAGGTATTCAGAATGTCTGAAACATCCGAAGAAGTGTTCGTCCAGGAAGATACTCAGCCCTTCAGCCCCTTCCGCCGCGAGGCAGAACCGCCGCCCGCGCAGCGCGGCGGTTGTGGGTGCGGCTGCTGGCTGCCTGCGCTCATCACGCTGTTTCTGGTCGGCGTGCTGGTGGTGGTCGGGCTGTTTCTGCCGCCGATTGACCTGTATAACCGGCTGTTCGGCGTGCAGTACGCCATGTTAAACGCGGAAAATAACGCCGTTCGCTCGGAAGACGGCGGCCTGATCGTGCTAGTAGACCCCGCCGACCCCGGCGTGGATTTTGGCGTCGCGCTGGATACGGCGGCGAGTAACACGCCGGAAAACGCGGCTGCGCTGGCCGCTGTGCCGGTTCACCTGGCGCTGCAAGGCTCGATTTACGATGTCCAGACCACCGGCAGCGCGCCCGCTGTGGTAACGATGACCGTCGCCATACCGCCAACCGCCGGCGGCAGCGCCGATATGCTCGACCTGTACGGCTGGGATGAAACCAGCGGCCTGTGGCGGTTCGTGCCGTCTCATGCGGTTACAGCCGGCCAGCTTACGGCTGCCGTCCGGGAAGTGCCGGACAAACTGGCGCTGTTCCAGGCCAGACTGCTGGAACAGCCGACCGTGCTGGTGGCGGTGGATGCCACCCAGGTGCTTTCGCCGGAAGCCGGGCAGCTGGCGACCATCGTCGCGCCGGGCGGCTTGCAGCCCACCATCGAGGGCAAACTCACCGGCAGCCTGGCCGCCGGTTTCGAGCTGAACCGGGGTTATCTGGTGATGCCGGTCATCCGCAACTATGCCGACCCGCGCGCCCTGGATATTGACACGGTAACGGCCATCCTGGGCAGCCGCGCCCTACGCAGCGAGCATGTCGGCCAGCTGGCCGCTTTTGCCGGCAGCGGCGGTTTCGCCGGGGTGATGATTGACTACCGTGATCTGCCCGTCGCTTCCCGCGAGGCATTCAGCGCCTTCATCCGCGACCTGGGCGAACGCTTCCACCAGCAGGGGCTTCTGTTGGGTGTTACCGTCCCAACGGCGGTGAATACCGGCGGCGTATGGGACACCGGCGCTTATGACTGGCGCGCCATCGGCGCGGCTGCCGACTACCTGCATATTAACCTGAGCCTGAATCCGGAGGCTTTTGTCCCCGGCGCTGACCGCCCGGTAGAAGCCATGCTGCGCTGGGCCGTCGGCGAAACCAGCCGTTATAAAATCCTGCTCGGCCTGTCCGCGCTGTCGGTGCGTAAGGTCGAAGACCAGCTGACGACCGCCAGCTACCAGGACGCGCTGGCCGCCCTGGGCAGCGTCGCAATCCAGGCCGAAACCAGCGAAGCCGGGACGATTGTCCCCGGCACAGAAATTCGTGCCAGCCTGGACGGTTACAAAGCCGTTTCGGGCATGGATACGGTCGTGCAGTCGCCGTTTATTGATTACCTGGGCGAAGACGATACACCGGTTGCCCGCGTGTGGCTGACCACGCCGGACGCGCTGCGCTTCCGCATGGATCGCACCGCGCTGTTCGGGCTGGCGGGGGTGGCTTTTGAAGACCTGCTGGCCGCCGGTGTGGCCGACGGCATCTACCCGGCCATCCTCAACTACAAACTGCAAATGCCCACGCCGCCTATGCAAACCGAACTGGCGCTGCGCTGGCGCATCGAAAGCGCGGGCGGCCTGCTGACTGAAATCACTACCGGCCTGGGCGAAGACCTGGTGACTACGCTGGAAGCGCCGGAAGGCAATTACGCGATTAACGTGGCCGTCGTCGGGGTGGATGGCGAAAAACCCCGCAGCGGCGCGGCAGTGGCGCTCTTTAACCCAACGCCGACGCCCACCCCGCTGCCGACCGCCACGCCCACGCCGGAGCCGACACCCACCTCACCGCCGCCCCCGGTGCAGGCGCCTGCAAACCCCGCTCCTGC
This sequence comes from Chloroflexota bacterium, assembly GCA_014338005.1. Taxonomy (GTDB): domain Bacteria; phylum Chloroflexota; class Anaerolineae; order Aggregatilineales; family Phototrophicaceae; genus CFX2. The sequence goes on from QUBZ01000055.1 coordinate 16,820, forward strand.
TGCGGCAGCCGTCGCGCCGGGCGCGGGCAGCATCGTGGCCGGCAGCTTTGAGTACGGCGGTCACGTCACCAGCACCGGCAGCGAAGCCGCCGCCGCCGCCATGCGCCGCGCCGGCATGAACTGGATGAAAATCCAGATCCGTTATTCCGGCGGCATGTCTCCCAATGTTGCCGCCGAACATATCAATGCGGCGCGAGCGCGGGGCTTCAAAATCCTGCTGGCGCTGGTCGGCAGCCCCGGCGAACTTGCCAACGGCGGGCAGGGTTATATCCAGGAGTTCGCTAATTTCCTGGGCGGCGTGGCCGCGCTCGGCCCGGACGCGATTGAAGTATGGAACGAACCCAATATTGACCGCGAGTGGCCGACCGGCCAGATCAGCGGCGCGACCTTCGCCGACATGATGCGCCAGGCTTACCAGGCCATCAAGGCCGCCAACGGCAGCGTTCTGGTCATCAGCGGCGCGCCGGCCCCCACCGGCGCCGAGGCCGCTTATCCCGGCCAGGTCGTCAACGACGACCGCTTCATCCGCGACATGGTGGCTGCCGGCGGCCTGAACTATATGGACTGCCTGGGCGCGCACTACAACGAAGGCATCGTCGGCCCCAGCCAACGCAGCGGCGACCCGCGCGACGGCTACTACACGCGCTATTTCTGGGGCATGGTGGATACCTACTGGAGCCTCATCGGCGGCCAGAAGCCCATCTGCTTTACCGAACTGGGGTATCTGACGCCGGAAGGGCTTGGCCCGCTGCCGGAATTTTTCGCCTGGGCGCAGAATGTCACCGTCGGCCAGCAGGCCGCCTGGTTGGCCGAAGCGGCGGCGCTGGCCTCGCAGAGCGGCAAGGTGCGGCTGATGATCGTCTGGAACGTGGACTTTTCGGCTTACGGCTCTGACCCGCAGGCCGGTTACGCTATGATCCGCCCCGGCGGCGCCTGCCCGGCCTGCGACGCGATGGCGTCCGCACGGTAAACGTTTACGAGGCGGCGGCCAGCCATACGGTCAAGGGCCGCCGCCTGTGATGTAATGATAAAGGGCGCGCCTTTATAATGCACGATAAATAAGAGGAGCAGAAGATGTCCTCACAATCTGTCATCCGGCGGCGGCGGCAAATTCGGGATTTTGCCCTGGTGTGGACGGCCATCACCGTCATCATGGGGGCCTGCACTTTTGTCGCCATCTACACGGCTTACGGCTCGCTAAACCAGGACGCCGCCAACCCCAACCAGCGCCAGGTGGCGTTATACACGCCCACCACCGGCGCGGCGGCGGTCGTCCCGACGGCCATTCCCACCCTACAGATCGCCGCCTCCGTCCCCAGCGCCACGCCGCAGCCGCCGCCCGCGACCGAAATCGCTCAGGCAGGGGTCGGCGCGGCACAGCAGGCAGCCGTCGCGCCGGAGCCGGCCAGTCCCACTCCCACGCCGCTGCCGATTGACGACCGCCGTTATCAGGTCGGCATTCAGGTGCAGTACAGCCTGGACATGAACCCCGACAATCAGGACGGCTGGATGCGCGAGGTCGGCCAGAAGCTTGGCATGGAGTGGTTTAAACAGCAGGTGCGTTGGGAAGACGTACAGCCGGCCCGCGACCAGTGGGACTGGTCAAAACTCGATCTGGTGATGCCCTCTGCCGCCAGGTTCGGCCTCAAAACCATGATGTCCATCGTCACCGCCCCGGACTGGGCGCGCGAAGCGGGCGTCAATGTGCAAAAACACGGCCCGCCCGCCAGCAACGCCGATTACGTCACCTTCGTGACCGAAATCCTTAAGCGTTACCCCAACCAGGTACATGCCATCGAGGTCTGGAACGAACAAAATCTCGACCGCGAGTGGACTTCTACCGGCGGCCTGAGCGCGGCCAACTACGTGGCGCTGCTGCGCGATACCTATACGGCGGTCAAAGCTATTGACCCCGGCATCATCGTCATCAGCGGCGCGCTGTCCCCGACCGGCGGCTGGACGGAGCCGGATGGCCGCGTGAGCGCCATTGACGACTTTGATTACATGACGCAGATGATTAACGCCGGGCTGCTGAACTACGCCGACTGCGTGGGCGCGCACCACAACGGTTATAACATCGGCCCCAACGTCCCCTGGGACAGCGTGCCGCCCGACGCCAGCGCCAGCTTCCGAGGGCCGTTCGATAACCCGCACCACAGCTGGAGCTTTTACAGCACGCTGCGTACCTATGCCAACAAAATCCAGGTGGCCGGGGGCGATCAAAAGTTATGCGTGACCGAGTTCGGCTGGGCCTCCACCGAAGACCTGGGCGGTTATCCCCCCGGTTTCGAGTTCGCCAACGACAATACCCTGGACGAACAGAAAGAATGGACGATTCAGGCCATCCAATTGATGGGCGAATGGGACATCGTGTGGCTGGCCTTCCTGTGGAATCTCAACTACGGCCCGCAGGCCGGTTGGGACACCAACAACGATAACGTTCCATACTCCATTATCGGCAAAGACTGGCAGTTCCGCCCGGTTTACGACGCGCTCATCGAATGGAATCAACAACGATAGTCCGGCGGCGTTTCTCTCAAACGTTCAGGGTCAGGGCCGGCCTTACAGGGGTTGGCCTGACCCTGTTTTTTGTGGCGCTTATCGCCCGCTTCAGCGCCTACGACCCCTTCCAGGCCGCTGCCGTCACCAACCCGCCCTTTACGTCTCTGACCTACGGCATCCACGTTTTTCTGTGGTGGGATAAAACGCGCGCTTCGATTCACCTGGATTGGGCGCGGCTGATGGTTTTCAGCCATGTTAAACAGGTGTTCGCCTGGGAAGACATCCAGCCGCAGCCCGGCCAGTGGGACTTCGCCCGCGCCGATGAAATCGTGGACGAAACCGGCCAGAAAGGGCTGAAGCTGGTCGCCCGCCTGAGCGACGCGCCGGACTGGGTGCATCCTAGCCTGCAAGGGCATAAAGATGTTGATTTTGTGGATGCCCCGCCCGACGACCTGGCCGACTGGGCGGCCTTCTGCGGCGCGGTGGCAGATCGCTACCGGGGGCGCATCGCCGCCTATCAAATCTGGAACGAGCCGAACCTCTCCCGCGAGTGGGGCAGCCGACCGCCCGACCCTGCCGCGTATGCACAACTGTTGAGCGCGTGCAGCCAGGCCGTGCGCGCCGCCGACCCCGCTGCCATCATCATTTCGGCGGGTTTGGCGCCCACCGGCACATATGACCAGACCGCCGTCCCGGATGATGTTTACCTGCAAGCCCTGTACGACGCGGGGTTTCAGCGCCATATAGATGTGGTGGGAGTCAACGCGCCGGGCTACAATAACCCCCCACACGTCAGCCCGGATGAAGCGGTGGCGCGCGGCAGCCAGCGGTTTTTTACCTTCCGCCGGGTGGAAGACCTGCGAAAAATCATGGTCGCCAACGGCGACGCCGCCCGCCAGATGGCGATTCTGGAGATGGGCTGGCACAGCAACCCCGGCATTGACGCCAGCTACGCCTGGTACGCGGTGGACGAAGCCACGCAGGCGCGTTATCTGGTGGACGCCTACCGCTACGCCGCCGAACACTGGCGGCCCTGGATGGGGCTGATGACCACTATCTACCTGGCCGACCCATCCTGGACGCCCGACCGGGAGGAATACTGGTGGGCGATCACCACGCCGGAAGGTTATACCCGCCAGGCTTTCCTTGACCTGGCAAACATGGCAAAATACTGCGGCAACCGGGTTATCCCGGCCCGGCAGCCCGACAGCCCGGAGGCGCTTGGTCTTGTCACCGTTGATCCTTGCGATTAGTTATTTTTTCCACCTGCTCGCCACCGTCGTCTGGATTGGCGGCCTGGTTATCCTGGTTGTGCTGGTCTGGCCGGAGGCGCGCCGCGTCCTGGAACGGGATACCGCGCTGCTGGCGCTGCTCACCCGGCTGCGCCGCCGTTTTGCCCCGCTCAGCAGCTTCAGCCTGGTGGTGCTGGTCGTCACCGGCCTGGTTCAGATGTCCGGCGACCCGAACTACGACGGCCTGCTGCAATTCAATAACGACTGGAGCCGGGCGATTTTGTTCAAACATATTGCCGTCGCTGGTATGGTGATCGGCGGCGTGGTGTTACAATACATCGTAACTCCGGCGCTGGAGCGCGCCACCGTGCTGCTGGAACGCGGCAAAGGTGACCCGGCGGAGTGGGAACGGCTGCGCCGCCAGGAAATCCGGCTGACATGGCTGAACGTCGCCCTGGGCATCGCCGTCCTCGCTTTTACCGCCTGGGCGACTGCGCTTTAATCCGTTCCGGGGACCGACAGAGGCATCCAGGTGGCGCGGCGTTTTGCCGCCCTCCGGTCGGGGGCATACAGGGAATGTGATGCCGGCAATGATCTTCTTGCTGCTGAGCATAAAACCCGTGAATTTTAGCGCCGGCTCCATACGGAACGCGCCGGACTCAGCATTTCCCAAAGGGGGCTATGGTTGTCGAGCCGCACCAGTTATGCTTTGGCGGTAGGCCTGCTGCTGCTGGCCGCCGTCCTGCGGATGTGGACTTTATCCGCCCTGCCGCCGGGGCTGCACGACGAAGAAATCACCGACATCCGCGTGGCCGAAACCGCCCGCCAGGGAATTATCGAAGTTTTTTATGACCTGGGCGGCGGCGAAGGGCGCGAAAGTCTGTACCATATCCTGCTGGCCGCCATCACCAGCTTCACCGGCAGGGGACTGCTCGGTTATCAGATCGTCTCGGTCTGGGCCGGCCTGCTGACGCTGGCGCTGCTCTACGTATTGGCGGCACGCTTGTTTGGCCCGCTGGCCGGCGTATCGGCGCTGGCGCTGCTGGTCGTCAACCTGTGGACGACCCTGCTGAGCCGCAGCATCGGGCGGGAAATGCTGCTGCCGCTGCTGGTGACGGGCATTCTGCTGACGCTGGCGCGGGTTTTTGGCGTGTTCCGGCGTGTTCGTCCACATCCTCCCCCCACCACCCCTTTCGCCGCCCTGGGGCTGCTGCTCGGCCTGGGATTTTACGTCCATCCGGTTCATTTTCTGCTCGTCCTGGCGAGTATGGCGTTTATCGTCTATATGGTTCGCGCGCGGCGGCGGGTATCGCGGCGCGCCCTGGGGTATCTGGGGTTCAGCCTGCTGGTGATGATTATTTTCGCCACCCCATACCTCATTTCCAGCCTGCGCCTGCCGCAGCTCAGCGGGGCGGGGCGGCTGCTGGGCGATTATACCATTCCGCAAAATCCGCCCCTGCGTGCCATCGGCGAAAGCCTGAGCGGCCTGTTTTTCAGCGGCGACTCCGATCCGGCACATAATCTACCCGGTCGCCCCCTGTTCGATCTGGTCAGCGGCGCGCTGCTGCTGGTTGGCGCGCTGGTGGCGCTGCGGAACTGGCGGCAGCCGCGTTATTTTCTGCCGGTCATCTTCACGCTCGTCCTGTCCCCGGCAGCCATCCTGGCGCTTAACACGCCCGATTTTCGGGCCATGACCGGCCTGCTGCCACCGCTGGCGCTTTTTTTCGGCCTGGGCGTCAGCACGCTTTATTACAGCCTGCCGGCGGCCAGCCGCCGCCTGATGGCCGCCGGGCTGGTGGCGCTGCTGGCCTTTAACCTGTTGTGGTTGGGGCGCGACCTGTTCCAGTTCTGGCCGAACCTGGAAGCGGTTCAGACGGTTTATCACAGCCGCATCGGCCAGTTAGCCCGCTACCTGGACACAACGGCAGACGACCTGCCCACGCTCATCTGCGACACACCGGCCACTCCGGGGGCGGGCCTGAGCAGCACCGATTTGCTGCTGCTGATGATGAACCGCAAGCAGGCCCCACTGCGTTATGCCGACTGCGGAACCGGCCTGGTGCTGATGGACGGCGGCGCACGCCAGCAGATCGTTTTTGCCGACCCGCAGATGCTTCATGGGATGCACCCATACCTGCGGCGCTGGATTGAATACGGCGTTTTACTCGACCAGCCCGGTTTACCGGCCAGCGCGGTCGTCGAAATTAACGTCGAGCGCGAGCTGGCCGATACCATCGGACGTTTTATCACCACCGCCCCGGTCGGTTATGCGCCAGAAGCGCCGGGGGCTTCCGGCGCGGCGACCGCGCCGATTCGTTTCGGCGGCAACATCACCTTCCTGGGTTACGAGCGCGAGCCGACCGAGATGTACGTGCCGGGGGGTATTCTGACCTTCATCACCTACTGGCGCGCGGACGGCCCGATTCCACCCAATCTGCGCCTGTTCACCCATGTGCTGTCCGACCCGGCTTCGATAGCCGCCCAGACCGATACCATCAGCGTCAACGTCGGCTCGCTGCACAACCGCGACGTGTTGATTCAGGTCACGTTTGTGCCGCTGCCGACCTCTATACCGGGCGGTATTTACAATGTCTCCATCGGCGCGTATGATGCTACCAACAACGTGCGTATGGGCGTGCTGGACGATGAGCAGCAGCGTGGTACGCGCCTGTTCGTGGGGCAAATTTCGGTGGCGCGCAGGTAGCCTGAATATGTTTGAAATCGTCTTTCTCGGCACGTCGGCCTCCGCGCCGTCCATCCATCGCGGAATGCCCGCCCAGATCGTCCTGGCCGGTGAATACCGGTTTCTGGTAGACTGCGGCGAAGGCACGCAGCGGCAGATTCTCCGCAGCGGCGTGGGCTTCAAACGCCTCAACCGCATCCTGCTCACACACGCCCACCTCGACCACATCCTGGGCCTGGGCGGGCTGGTATCCACCTTCGCTCATTGGGAAAGCATCGAGGAAATCGAAATCTGGGGCGGCAAAAACACCCTCGACCGGGTGCAGGCGCTGCTGTACGGCGTCGTGCTGGATTACGACCGCCTGCCGATGAAAATTCACCTGATGGACATCAAACCGGGTTTGCTGCTCGACGCCCGCGATTTTTCGGTCAGCGCCTTCCCGGTCACGCATCGGGGCAGCGGCAACTTCGGTTTTGTCTTTCAGGAAAAGTCCCGGCGGCCCTTCCTGGCCGAAAAGGCCGAGGCGCTGGGCGTGCCTGCCGGCCCGGAGCGCAGCCAGCTTGTGCGCGGCGAAACCATCACCCTGGCCGATGGCCGCCGCGTCGGCCCGGATATGGTGCTGGGGGAAACACTGCGCGGCATTAAACTGGTGCATATCGGGGACATCGCCCGCACCGACAACATCCGCGACTATGTGGCCGAGGCTGATGCGCTGGTGATCGAGGCCACGTTTTTGCAGGCCGATGCCGATACCGCCCACGACTTCGGCCACCTAACCGCCCGGCAGGCGGCGGCGCTGGCGCTGGAAACCGGCGTTAAAACGCTGCTGCTGACGCATATTTCCCGCCGCTACCGCGAACGCGATGTCATCGAAGAAGCGCGGCAGGTTTTCCCCAATACTTTTGTCGCCCGCGACCTGGATCATTTCACCATCCGGCGCGACCAGCCGGTCGAAAAACGATCATCCCGACCGGCAGCCGACCCGTCGCAGCGAGATGAGTCGGTAACATTCACCGAGGAGGACACCTAAGGCCCTCGGAGATGGGCTGGCGGTGGGCATTAAACGTTCAGTGGCAGGGTGATGCGGAAGGTCGCGCCCGCGTCCGGCTGGCTTTCCACCATGACCTGCCCGCCGTGCGATTCCACTACCAGTTTAACGATAGTCAGCCCGATGCCCACCCCCCCGGAGGCCGTCCCCCTGGCCGGATCGGCGCGGTAAAACAGGTCGAACACGCGCGGCAGGTCGTCGGCACTAATCCCGATTCCGGTATCGCTGATCTCGATCACCGCCTTGCCATCAATTGGCGTGGTTTTGACGGCCACGCTCCCACCCTGCGGTGTGTAGTTGATGGCGTTCACCAGCAGATGCCTGACTGCCTGATGCAGCGCCTGGCCGTTGGCAGTGATCGGCGATAAATCGGCGGCGGGGTCAAAAGTCAGGCTCAGGTGTTTGCGTTCGGCCAGCGGCGTTTGTTCGTTCACCAGCTCGCCAATGATTTCGTTGAGATCGCACAAGCCGCGTTTTGCCGTCACTATGCCGGCGATCATGTGCAGGTTATCAAGCTGGTCGCTGATGCGGGTGATCTGCTCCTGAATGTTGAGCATCTTTCGCTGCATCCGCTGGCGCGTGCCGGGTTCCAGCGACCGCTCGATGAGATGGCGCGAGGTTTCGATGACCGACAGCGAAGTGCGGAAATCGTGGGAAATCGCCTGTACGAACTGGTTGACCAGCGCCAGCCGCTCGCGCTCCAGCGCCAGTTTAAGCTGTTTTTCCTGCATCTGTTTGGCTTCGGTCACATCCTGGGTCATCACCATGCCGCCTATCACCTGCCCGTTTTCGTCGCGCACCGGCAGCGTATGGACAACACAACAGTGTCCGCCATACTCGACCTCTACAACGGTGGTTTCGCCGGCCAGCGCGGCCAGCAGCGCCGGTTCGTCACGCTCGTAAACCTCCGGCGGGAAAATATCGCGCAGCCGTTTGCCCTCAAAGGTCTGCTCGTTTAATCCCAACTGCGCTAGGCCCTGCCCGCCCACCACCGTATACCGCAGGTCATGGTCGAACAGCGCCACCATGCCGTTGGGGAAGTTCCGCACCAGCGTGCGATAGCGTTCTTCGCTGCGGCGCAGGGCGGCCTCGGCTTGTTTGCGCTCCGTGATGTCCCGGTCAATCCCCAGTAACAGCTCCCTGCCACCCACATTCAATACGGTGTTCATCACTTCGATTGGAAAGATCGTGCCATCTTTGCGGCGGTGCAGGAATTCAAACCGGTACGAGCCAAACTGGCGTGCCTTCTCAATATTCACAAAGGTAGCAGTCTCGCCGGTTGCGTTAACCATGCTGATCGGCTGCCCGATCAGTTCCTCGCGGGTATAACCGTTCATCTGGCAGGCCGCCGGGTTGCAGTCCACGATGCGCCCGCTGTCCGGCTCCATGATAAAAATCGCGTCCGCCGAATATTCAAAAATAGCGCGGAGCCTCTCCTCGACCTGCTTCTGCCGCGTCATATCCTGGGCGACGGCCAGCCCGGCGATCACCTCACCCCGGTCATTTTTAACCGGCACAACCTGTACCCGATACGAGCGCGCGGCATAATCAACATCAAATGTCTGCGGCGCCCCCGCCAGGGCCGCGCGATACATCGGGTCTAGCTGCTCGGCCACTTCCGGTTCCAGGGTTTCCCAGATGGTTTTGCCTTCCAGCATGTCCCGCGTCAGCCAAATATTCGACAAACCCTGGCCGTCAACGATCTGGTAGCGCAGATCATGGTCGAACAGCAGAACAATTCCATCAGGGAAGTTATGAATCAGCGTGCGGTAGAGTTCCTCGCTGCGGCGCAGGGCGTCTTCTATCTGCTGGCGCTCCTCGACCAGCCGGCCAATGCCGAAAGCACCCACAAGCACGCCATCCTGGAAAATCGGCATGGAGCTGAACTCCATCCACAGATAAACCCCGGTTTTCGTCCGCACGCGCGCCCGAAACAGATCGGGCGTTTTCCCGGCTAAAAGCTGTTCAAAAGCCGGCATGGCCGCCGACAGATCATCGGGATGGATAAAATCGGCGAATGGCCGTCCGATCATTTCGTCTTTCGACCACCCGCCCAATGCTTCAGCCACATAATTTATGGACAGAAGTTCGCCATTAAGCGAATGGGTGTACACCAGGTCGCGGGCGGCTTCGACCAGTTCCCGGTAGCGCGCTTCGCTCTGGCGCAGCGTCTCGCGGCGGGATTTTTCCAGCCGGATATGATACAGCCGGACGAGCAGGTACGTCACTCCGGCGACCAGATTAAACTGGAGCGGAGACAGCAGCAGCCTGAAGGTGATACCCGGCACGAACAGCAGCAGCAGCATCCCGATCATCATCGCGGCCAGCAGCGCCGCCGCCGTCCGCAGGTCAAAAAACAGACCGGCGAATACCAAAACCACCGCCAGATAATCGAGGATGTTTATATTTCCGTCCCGCTGCGAAACGATGATGGTCTGAGCAAAAATCGCCGCCAAACCAAAAGCGATCAGCAGCCCGGCGGCCAGCCGGCAGCGCCCGGCACGGCTTAACCGCACCAGCGCCAGCAGGACTATTACGGCCAGTCCCGTAAGGGCCGCGCCGGAGGCCCACCAGGGTGTATCCTGGTTGACCACCAGCAGCACCGGCACGAAGGCCGCAAAAATGCCGGCCAGGGCCAGCAGCAGGCCGGTCAATAACCTGGACTGCTGCTCCACTCCGGCGGGCGCACCGGGCGTGGGCCGGACGAGATCATCCCACCATTTGGCAAGACGATGAACAGGTTTGGTTTGAATGGGTAAAGCCATAATACAAGCCGATCAACCCGTAACAACGGTTAAACTCTATTTTAAGGTTTAAACCGTTTCGGTATCCCTTTATTTTGTTTTGGACGCGATATGGCAGCCCTGTTCAGGCGTCAGGACAGCGGAGTCAGCCCTTCGCCGTAGACCGTACCCGGCTGGATGACCACCGGCGGGCGTGTGTCCGGCGCGGCGATCAGGTCATAGGTGGTCGCCCCGGTGATACGCACCGGCACGATCTCCCCGACCGGCAGTTCGCCCTCCACCAGCACATAGCCGTCAATCTCCGGCGCGTCGCGGTAGCTGCGCCCCAGGCTGATGAGGTCGCCGGTTGGCTGGCCGTTTTCGTCCTCGCCCGCGCCATGACCTTCAACCAGCACCTCCAGCGTCTGGCCGACGAAGGCCTGATTTTTCGCCAGGCTGATGCCCTGCTGCAGTTCCATCAGCCGTTCGTAGCGGCTCTGCTTGACGGCATCGTCCACATGGCCGGGCAGCGCGGCGCTGGGCGTGCCGATTTCATACGAGTACTGGAATGCACCCACACGGTCGAATTGCAAATCGCGCACGAAACCCATCAACCCGTCAAATTCGGCCTCGGTTTCGCCGGGATAACCCACGATGAAGGTCGTCCGCACGCACAGATTGGGCATCATCTCGCGCAGTTTGCCGACCGTTTCGTACACCCACTCGATTTTGGCCGGGCGTTTCATCCGCAGCAGCGTATCGCGGTGGCCGTGCTGGAGCGGCATATCCAGGTACGGCAAAATCTGCCGGTGTTTCGCCATCGTTTCCATCAGGCGCGGCGTGATATAACCGGGGTAGGCATACATGACGCGAATCCAGGGGATGTCCGGCGCGGCCTGCACGATTTTGTCCAGCAGCACGGCCAGGCCATCTTTCAGCCCCAGGTCATAGCCGTAATCGGTGGTGTCCTGGGCGATCAAAATCAGTTCTTTGACGCCCATTTTCTGCAAACTCACCGCCTCCTGCACGATGGCCTCGACCGGGCGGCTGACGGCAGTGCCTTTGATCTTCGGGATGGCGCAGAAGGCGCACGGGCGGCGGCAGCCATCGGCGATTTTGAGGTAGGCGCTGGCGCCCTCCACGCTGGCGCGTAAAACGCCGCGTTCGTCCAGGCCAACTACATCGGCATCGGTCGGCAGGTGATAGAGCGGTTCGGGGTGCCGGCGCGCCCGCAGGCGGCTGATGAGGTCGAAAATGTCCATCCAGCGGCGCGTGCCGATCACGCCGTCCAGCCCCGGCACTTCCTGTACCAGATTCGCGCCGTACCGCTGCGACAGGCAGCCTGCCGCGATCACCATCTGATTTTTGCGTTTGCTGCCGGCCAGCCCGCGCAGGGCGCTGATGGACTCCTGTTTGGCCGCGTCAATAAAACCGCAGGTGTTGACGATCAGCACTTCCGCCCGGTCGGGGTCGCCCACGCCGCGCATTCCGTTCTGGCCGAGTACCTGCGCGATGCTTTCCGAGTCCACCGTGTTTTTCGAGCAGCCGAGGCTGAGCAGATAGTAAGTGTTTTTGCGAGAGGCCATGACCTGAAATCACGCTCCAAAATTCATAGGGGAGGGTTTGAAACCCTCCCCTACAATGCCAGATTATGTTTAATTCTATCTGAAAAATGCCGCAAAAGGCAGGGTGGCTACTCCACCAGCGCGAAGGCGCGCACCGGGAACGTGCCGAAGTTTTTGACCTTCACCGGCACGGCGTAGAACTTAAACGGCACGCCGTCGGGGATGGTTTCCAGATTGCACATATGCTCGACGATCAGAATGCCTTCGCGCAGCAGAATGCTGTGAACCGGACGGCGGCCATCTGCCGTATCGTCAATGTTGTAGGAGTCAATGCCCACCAGCGCCGCGCCGCCGGCTTTGAGCGCGCTGGCGGCAGCTTCCGTCAAAAAACTGTGGCCTTCAAAATATTGGTCGGTCTTCCAGTGGCGCGACCAGCCGGTTTGTACCAGCACCGCTTTGCCGCGCACATCCGGCCCGGCGAAACAATCCGCATCAATCGCCCGCCCATGACCGGGCGGCACGCGCACCAGCAGGCCGTCCAGATGCGCCAGGTTTTCCAGCTGCAGTTCGGAAAGGTCGTCGCCGTCGGCATAACGATGAAACGGCGAGTCCAGGTACGTGCCGGTGTTGGCGACCATTTCGATTTTGCCGATGTGAAATTCTGTGCCTTCGGCATAGTGGGCGCGTGACGCCTCGCGGCTGAGGTAATCGCAGATGATGGGCGCGGGCAGCCCTTTGTAGGTGATGAGGCCGTCTTCAACCGTATGGCTGAGATCAAACAGGGTGGGCATATTATCCGCTCCGCCGCGTGATGAACAGGTTAGCGACCGGCAGCGTAAAACCGGGCAGCACATCATATCCTTCAATCGTATCTTCGACGGTCAGGATTTCGGATGGCGTATCCGGGCGGTAAACTTCCACGATCTTCGGGCGCGGGAACACCAGCCACACCAGCCGCACGCCGTTGGATACATACCAGCGGGCTTTCTCGCGCAGGTCGTCATAGTTTTCGTCCGGCGACCGCACCTCGACAATCACGTCCGGCGCGCGCGGGGCAGCCCCTTTGATAGTGATCGGCACGTCCGGGTCAATAATCATGGATGCATCCGGCTGGCGCGTATTACGCAGATTGCCCGGCACGCGAAAACGGCTTTCCGGCCCCGGCAAACCCAACCCCCGCTCTCTCGCATACACTGAAAGGAAATAGATAAACAACCCGGTAATGAGCGAATGTTCTTCTGTCGGCATCGCTTTCTCCACAATCGCGCCGTCAATCAGTTCAAAGTGGCGGTCGCGGTTTTCCGGCCTGGCGATGAAGTCCTCGAATTCATCCACCGTGTAGGTTTTTTCCGTCGGCAGCGCCATATCATTTACCTCACTACCTCATGTTCTACCCGCATTATACAACGATGCTTTCACTCAGCACTCAATACCCGGCACTCAGCACTCAC
>QUBZ01000056.1 GCA_014338005.1 Chloroflexota bacterium
GTGGACTGGACGCATTGGGTCATGGAACAGTTTGGCCTGCCGATCCCGACGCCGGCCTGATGCGCAGAGGGGCGTCTCGCGCCGGATGGCCGCCGCCCCTGGTGGCATCCTCAGTAAGACGTTCCGCCTCTTTGGATCAGAGATGTCTGGCAGAGATAATTGACAATTGCCCGATGACAACTGATAATGCAGTCGTGAATCAGACATCGCGTACGCCGCCCCTGACAGCTATCCGGCGAGCTATACTGCGGTTGATTTGAAAACCGGACTTTGCGAAGATCTTTACTCCTTCGAGTAACTCCGGTTTTCAAACAGAGCTTAGTATAATTTTGTCAACGAGCAAACCTCAGTCAAGGCTTGTATAAGCCTTCTGATAAAAGACACACCGTCTGGCAAGCTGGCGCCCAGCAGGCTGGGCCACCGATATTCTAACATGTTCAAACACCGCGAAGGAGTCCGTTTGTGACAACTCCCGCCGAGAATTTTCTAAATCTGAAGCAAACCCAGGTGCAAGAAGTCCTCCACGATTCAATCGCCGTGCCCGATGAGCTTCAGGCCAACGTGCTGGGAGCGATTGTCGGCTTCATCAACGGCTACCTGGTGTGGGGGACGCTGTGGTACTTTATGCACATTAACAATTACCCGCTCAACCCTTATATTTCCCAGCCGCCGCCCGGTTCACCCAGCGCGCAGGCGGTCAACATCTTGCCGCTTTACGTGCTGGCCGGCGGGCCGGACGGCGCCGGTAATCTGCTGTCGCTGGCGGTGATTTTATTGTTTGTGTTCGTGCTGATCGTGATTTGATCCTGCGGTCGCGCGCTGGCGCGCTGCTACGGGGAAGGCGTCGTCGTGGTTCAGCTTTATACCATGCTGTGGATTTCCGCCATCTTCTTCGGCATCATCGGCGCGATGCGCGGATGGAACCGGGAGATTGTCTCGACGGCGGGCATCATCCTGGCGCTGTTCACGCTGTTCCAGCTTGACCCGCTGCTGCGCGGCGTCTTTCTGGCGTCCGTCCCGCGAGAACAGACGTTTTTTGTGCAGGTGGGGCTGTTCGCGGCCATCATCTATTTCGCTTACCAGTCGCGCACGATTGTGGATCGCAGCGGGCCGGACAACCCGAACCGGACGCAGAACATGGTGCTGGGCGTGGTGCTGGGGGCGCTCAACGGTTATTTGATCTGGGGGGCGATCTGGTATTTTCTGGACATCAACGAATACCCGTTCAGCCCATTAGTGACCGCACCGCCGGCGGGGTCGGTCAGCGAGCAGGCGTTAAACGCCATCCCGCTGGTGCTGCTGGGCGGCGGGGCTGCCGCCAGCGGCGAACTGCTGACGATTGTGGTGATTGTTCTGTTTCTGCTGGTGCTGTTTATCATCTAGTCACCGGATACCGGTTTCCAGAAAACGCTTTTACTGGCAGCCGGTGACTGAAAACCGGCAACGCTGAGGTATTGATGGCAAAAATTTACCCTCCACAGCATATCCACCTGGTTGGCATTGGCGGCAGCGGGCTGTCGGCCATTGCGCGGGTGCTGCTGGGGCAGGGTTATAAAGTGTCCGGCAGCGACCGCGCGCCGAACGCGCTGACCGACGCGCTGGCGCGGGACGGCGCGGCGATCTACACCGGCCACGACGCGAGTCACATCAGCGGCGCGGACGCGCTGATTATCACTTCGGCGGTGAAAGACGACCACGTGGAAGTGGCGGCGGCGCGGGCAGCCGGAATCCCGGTGTACAAACGGCAGGACATCATCGCCGACCTGATGGAAGGCAAGACGGTGATCGCCGTCGCCGGGACGAAAGGCAAAACGACGACCACCAGCATGATCGTCCACATCCTGCGCGAGTGCGGCCAAGACCCCAGCTGCATCGTCGGCGGCGTGATGGGCAGTACCGGCACGAATGCCGGTGTTGGGCAGGGCGATGTTTTTGTGGTCGAGGCCGACGAGTACGAAAATATGTTCCTCGGTTTAAGGCCGGATGTTGCGGTGATTACCAATATCGAATGGGATCACCCCGATTTTTTTAAGACGCCGGAAGCGATGGTTGAGGCGTTCGAGAAGTTTATCCATCTTCTTGATAAAGGGGCTGCGGGCTGCGGTATTCTGGCAGCCTGCGCCGACAGCGACCTGCTGCGCCAATTGGTATTAAAATGCGCCGGCGAAGGTTTCGGCGGCGGCATGTATGGGTTCAAAGAAGCGGCTGCCCATCCGGCACTGGATGGTAATTTTGACTATTTTCGCGCCACAAACGTCGTCCGTGATGATGCCGGGTTCAACGTTTTCGAAATGGTGGATGAAGCGGCTGATCGGGTAACGGTTCGTTTGCCTGTGCCGGGCCGCCATAACATTCTCAATGCTGTGGCGGCTCTCCTGGCGACCAATGCGGTCGGGGCATGGAAAAGCGGCGTGGGGGTCAGTTTTCTGGAGGCTGCCAAAGCCCTCGAATCCTTCATCCCCCCCGCGCGGCGTTTTGAAGTGCGCGCCGACGTGAACGGCATCGCCATCGTTGACGATTATGCCCATAACCCGATGTCCATCCGCGCGGTATTAGAGGCAGCCCGCCAGCGGTATCCTGAGCGCGACATCTGGGCGGTGTGGCAGCCGCACACCTACAGCCGTACACGGGCGCTGTGGGACGATTTTAAAACGGCGTTCGCATTGGCCGATCATGTGCTGGTGACGGACATCTACGCCGCGCGCGAGCAGCCGGTCGAGGGCGTAAACAGCGCCGCTCTCGCTGCCGTCATGCCGCACCCGGACGCGCGCTATACGCCGGCCTTTGCCGATGCCGTGAACGCGCTGTGCGAGGGTGTGACCGCGCCCGCCGCCATCATCATCATGAGCGCCGGCGACGCGCCGCAGATCGGCGTGGATTATTTGAAGCGGCTGGAGGCGAGAGAATGAATATTTTTCAACCGCCAGAATGCCAGGGAGAAGTTTCCAGTTTCCAGTTAACAGTTTCCAGTTTTTCTGGTAACGGATGTCTGGTAACTGGCGGCTTCTCAACATCTTTGGAACGCTGTGTTCAATGATGACTCTCCCCGCGCCTTACGCCGACCGCCTTGTGCGTGACGAACCGCTGGCCCGGTATACGGCGGCGCGGCTGGGCGGCCCTGCCGACTGGCTGTATGTGGCACGGGAGTCCACCGATGAACTGGTGGAAGTCGTGTCGGCAGCCTGGGAAGCCGGTCTGCCGGTGTGGGTGCTGGGCGGCGGGGCAAACGTGCTGGTGTCGGACAAAGGCGTTCGCGGGCTGGTGGTCATCAATGACGTGGCGGAAGTGTCGTTCGGCGACTGGCACGACGGGCGTAATGCCGCCGCGACCGGCGGGACGGGGCTGATTGTGCTGGCGCGCAAGTGCGCGGCGCGCGGTCTGTCCGGGCTGGAATGGGCGGCCAGCGTGCCGGGTACGGTCGGCGGGGCGGTGGTGAACAACGCCGGGGCGCACGGCAGCGATATGGCCGCCCATCTGTGCGACGCGGTGGTGCTGGATGCCGAGCGCGGGCCGCAGTTGATGACCCGCGAAGAGCTGGCTTACGGCTACCGCGCTTCGGCGCTGAAGGCGCGTCCTGACCGCCGTTTTCTGGTGCTGCTGGCGACCCTCGCGCTCGCGCCCGACGACCCCGCCGCCATCCAGGCGCGCATGGATGAATTTATCGCCTACCGCAAACGCACGCAGCCGCCAGGGGCCAGCCTGGGCAGCATCTTTAAAAACCCGCCGGGCGATTATGCCGGGCGACTGATCGAAGCCGCCGGGCTGAAGGGCTGCCGGGTGGGCGGCGTGCTGGTTTCGCCGGTACATGCCAACTTTTTCGTCAACACCGGGGACGCGACCGCCGACGATTATTCTGCCCTCATCGAACACGTGCGTGCGGCGGTGTACCGGCACAGCGGCATCGAACTGGAATTGGAGATCGAGCGGGTCGGGGAATGGTGAAAATTTGCCCAAACCAGAATGCGACCGCCCCGAACTAAACCTTTCCGATTGTTCTTTTTCAGGCTGTTGTGGGATAATGTGGGATAGAGACGGACGGGGGCTTAGTCCCCTTGCTCAACAAGAGTAACAGGAACGAAAATGGCGTCACGGTTGCGGGAAAGGCGGCGGGCAGAGCGCGCGCCGGGCGTTTTGCGCGGGGATATAACCGCGCCGCAGAGCGCGCCGGCGGTGCAGCACGGCGCGTCGGACCGGGGCGGCCTGAGCTGGCGCGTGTTCAGCGGTTTGATGGTGCTGAGCCTGACGCTGGTGCTGGTGCTGTTTTTTACACTCGACCTTTTTTTCGTCCACAGCATCGCCGTCGGCGGCCTGAAGTACACAACCAAAGAAGAAGTGTTCGCCCTGGCGAACATCGCCAACCTGCACGTATTCTGGGTAGACCCGGAAGAAGTGCGCCGGAACGTCTTACGCTCCCCCACCATTGCCGATGCAAAAGTATTCGTTGGATGGCCGCCGAACATGGTGCAGATTATTATCGAGGAGCGCGAGCCGGCGGTAGTGTGGGAACAGGCCGGCGTGGCGGTCTGGGTGGATATTCAGGGGCGGGTGATGCGCCAGCGCGAAGACCGCGCCGACCTGGTGCGGGTGATTGTAGACAGTTCGGTAGAAGGCCCCCTGGGGCCGAATGTCGCCGTGCCGCTGGACGCCGTGACCGGCGCGTTGCAGCTCAAAACACTGCGGCCAAACATCCAAACGCTGCGTTATAACCCGTACAAAGGGCTGGGTTATCAGGACGGGCGCGGCTGGGAAGCCTGGTTTGGCACGGGTACGGAAATGCCCGTCCGGTTAAGGGTATACGAAACGTTGGTGGAAAACCTGATGGCGCGGGGCATTCAACCGGGAGAAGTGAACGTTGTGAACCCGGATGCGCCCTTTTATACCGTCCTGTGGGGGCCGTCGTAATTTATGCGTGATTTGGCAGTCGCTTTGGATGTTGGCACACGGAAAATCTGCACGATTGTCGCCGAGGTGCGCCCGGATGATGTTTTCGTGGTGGGTGTTGGCATCGAGCCGAGCCTGGGCATGAAAAAAGGCATCGTTAACGATATGGCGCAGCTCACCGCCGCGATTTCGGCGTCGGTACACAAGGCCGAAAAAGCCAGCGGGTTCGACATCGCGCGGGCGTTCGTCAGCGTGGCGGGCAGCCATATTGCTTCGCTCAACAGCCGGGGCGTGGTCGGCATTTCCGGCCAGCGCGGCGTCAACCTGGATGACCTGGACAAAGCGATGGAAGCCGCCCGCGCCATCGCCATCCCGCACAACCGCGAAGTGCTGCACATCGTCCCGCGCAGCTACTCGCTGGATGGGCAGGAGCGCGTCCGCAGCCCGATCGGGATGCACGGCTTCCGGCTGGAGGTGGAAGCGCACATCATCACGGCTTCGTCCACCAGCGTCGCCAATCTGGAACAGTCGGTCGAGGCGGCGGGCGTGTCGGTAGACCGTTTTATCCTCAACCCGCTGGCTTCCGGCGAGGCAGTGCTGACCGACCAGGAAAAAGAGATGGGCGTAGTCGTCATTGACATCGGCGGCGGCACGACCGACATGGCGATTTTTATTGAAGGCACGGTCTGGCATACGTCGGTGATTCCGGTCGGCGGCGACCTCATCACCAACGACCTCACCCACTGGATGCACATCCCTTTCGACGTGGCCGAAGCGGTCAAAATTCATCATGGCAGCGCCTTGCAGCGTTCGATTGACCCGCTGGAAACCTTCCTGGTGGAGCCGTTTGGCGAGGGGATGCCGACGGAAGTGCAGCGGTACGCGATGGCCGAGGCTATCGAACTGCGGGTGGCCGAACTGTTCGACATGGTGCGGCGGGAGATTAAACGGTCGGGGTACGACGGCCTGCTGCGGGCGGGGGCGGTTATCACCGGGGGCAGCGCGCAGCTTGCCGGCCTGCGCGAGGTGGCCGAGCGGGAACTGAGGATGCCGGTGCGGGTGGGTAAACCAGAACGGCTGACCGGCATGGCCGATGTGCTGCGTAACCCGGCCTACAGCACCAGCGTCGGGCTGCTGCGCCTGGGGCTGAAGATGGACACCATCTCTCGCCCGGCTCCGCCGTCCGGCAGCGCCCTGCCCGGCAGTAAAATCGGTCAGGTATTAGGGGGACTTTTTCGCCGGTTATTACCCGCCGACAGCGATGGGTAAAACGTACCATGCCGTTGGGTGTCAGGCATATTTGCCAAAGCCCCGGTTCTGCGTACAATTAAACTTATTCCGGCGGTTCGTAATGTTGCACAAACTTTTGAGGAGGCCTGGTTCGGCATGGATGAGTTTATACCTGGGGAAAACTTCGCCCAGATCAAGGTCATTGGTGTGGGTGGCGGCGGTGGCAACGCTATCAATCGCATGGTCAACGAAGGCCTGGGGGGGGTGGAGTTTATCTCCGTCAATACCGACAACCAGGCGTTAATGCTCTCCAAGGCCAAAACGCGCGTGCGGATCGGCGACAAACTCACGCGCGGGCTGGGCGCGGGCGGCAACCCGGAAGTGGGCCGCAAGGCTGCCGAAGAAAGCTCCGACGAACTGTACGAGGTGCTGCGCGGCGCGGATATGGTGTTCATCGCCGGCGGCATGGGCGGCGGCACCGGAACGGGCGCGTCGCCGGTCATCGCGCAGATCGCCAAAGAACTGGGCGCGCTGACGATTGGCGTCGTCACCCGCCCGTTCAGCTTTGAAGGCACGCGCCGGATGCAGACCGCCGAAGCCGGCATCGAAGCCCTCAAAAGCCAGGTGGATACGCTGATCGTCATCCCCAACGACCGCCTGCTCCAGATTGCCGACAAACGCGCCAGCTTGCAGCAGGCCTTTTCGCTGGCCGACGACGTGCTGCGGCAGGGCATCCAGGGTATTTCGGAACTGATTACCGTCCCGGCGCTGATTAACCTGGACTTCGCCGACGTGCGAACCATCATGTCGGAGGGCGGCGCGGCTTTGATGGCCGTTGGCCGCGCCGACGGGGACGACCGCGCCCGGCGCGCTGCCGAGGCCGCCATCAGCAGCGGCCTGCTGGACGTGACCATTGACGGCGCACGCGGTATCCTGTTTAACATCACCGGCGGCGTAAACCTGAGCCTGTTCGAGGTCAACGAGGCGGCGGCGATCATCAAGGAGAGCGCGCATCCTGAATGTAACCTGATCTTCGGCGCGCAGATTGACGAAAATATGGGCGACGAAGTGCGGATCACGGTTATCGCCACCGGTTTTGAACACAGCCGCGCCGCGCGCAAGGTGGAGGCGGTGATGCCGCCGCGCCCGACTGTGCAGCGCCCCCTGGTGCAGGCGCGCCCGCCGGAAGCGCAGCCGGCAGTTCACCAGCCAGCCCCGCAGCAGCCGTACCAGCCGCCGCGTCCGGTGCAGCCGCCGCCGGCCCAGCAGCCGCCCACCGCCGAACCGCCGGCGCGGGTTTACGATGACGATGACATTGATATTCCGACCTTTTTACGCAAGCGGAAATAGATAAGTCGTCAGTCAACAGTCTGATTCACAGGCCAGCAGGGGTTTCCGGCTGGCTTATTTTGTTTATGGGCGGCACGATTGGTGCGCCGGTGCGCAGGTAAAAAGCGGCCAGCGCCAGCGTCACCAGGAAGATCGCCACGCCGGCGGCCAGCCCCGGCGGCTGGTAGCGCAGCGTGTAGGTGTGCCGACCCGGCAGCAGCCGCACGCCGATGAAACCCTCGCGGCGGCTGGCACTGTGGTTGGTTTCGAGCGTGACCGTTTCGACCGGCAGGCCGTCGGCGGCTGCCATCCAGCCGGGGAAGTGTGTCTCCCGCACGACCAGATAATAATCGCCGTTCCCGGCGGGGCGTTCGGCCTGGATGGTGATGGTATCCTGCCGGTGGAGGATGCTCTGCGCCGGCAGCACGCTGTCGCGCCCCAGGCTGCCCGGCGCGGTAGTGAGGATGTCCGCCGGGGCGATGAAAGCGTAGGGCAGCGCCGAGGGCAGTTCGTACAGCACGGCGGCGAACGGCACTTCCACATGGAGATCGCAGGGGTTGGTGTAAACCGGCTGCGGCTGCAAGGTCATACACCGCCGCTGCTGGAAGCCGTGCTGCTCGGCGAAGTTTTCGGCATAAGCGCGGGACGCCCCGCCGTAAACGTTGGAGACAACCAGCCAGCGCGGCAGATCGGTCAGCGTCCCCGCTTCCGGCGGGATGAGGCCGGGCGGCGCGCTGGGCCGCCAGCCTTCCGAAAGCCCCCAGTTGCGGACTTCCATCTCATAAGCGTCGAAGGCCATCGGCAGGTACGGCTCCTGAAAGGCCGGGAACGGCGAGTCCGGGTCGGCCTGATGGACATATTCGTAAAATGGCCGGAAGCTGCCCAGCAGCGGCGTGATCGGCAAAAGCTGGCTGTTCACCTGCATGATGTCCGCCAGCGCCGCCGCGATCAGCGCAAAAATGACCAGCCGCAGCGCCCGCGCCCCCAGGTCGCGCCCGGCAAAACGGTCGGCCAGCGTCCGGCGCAGCGCCCCCGCCAGCGCCAGCAGCAGGGAATCAATGATGAGCGCCGCCAGCAAAAACGCCCACAAGCCGCTGGCAGCATCGGAGAAGCTGATAAAACGCTGGGCGTCCAGCCGGTTGAGCGTCCCGTAATCGCCTAACGCCAGCGTCAGGCGCGTGCTGCTCCCGGCCAGGCTGTAGATCAGGAAATAAATCCAGGCCAGCGTCCCGGCGGCCAGCGCCCGCCTCAGCCGCGCCCGGTCATAGGCGTCGAAGCCGGGGCGCGCCCCAGCGACACGGCGCGCGGTATCCCACAGCGTTTCGGCGGCCAGCCCCGCCAGCAGAATCCACCACAGCGAGGCCACCGCCAGCGCCCGGCCAACGTAGCGAAACTGCGCCAGCAGCGGAATATTGGCGTATAACTCCTGGACGATGGGCGTTTGCCCCGCGCCCCAGATCATCATCGCCAGCGCCAACCCCAGTGCCAGCCAGGGCGATGCTCCATATTTGCGCGAGCGTCCGCGCCGCGTCAGCCCGACCGCCCCCGCCGCGCCGACCAGCAGAAACGGCGCCGGGCCGATGTAGTTGTAGTCCACCACCACCAGCAGGCCGAAAATCGGCTGCTCGAAAGTCCCCCAGTCGTCCCAGGGGTGTATCAGATTGACTGCCGCCTGCGCCAGGCTGTAACGCCCCACCAGGCCGGGGTCGCCGTCATGGATGATGTAGCGGGCGGTCGCCAGCACCGGAAGGAACTGAAGCGCCGACAGCCCAACGGCGAAAGCCGCGCCCACCGCCACCCGGCGCAGCCGGTCGCGGCGGAAAAACCACCTGCCGCCCGAACGTTCGACCGCATGGGCGGCGAAGATAACCGCACAGCAGATCAGCGTGTGCAGCGTATAGTAGATGTTGCCTGAGGTGAACAGCAGCGCGAAGGCGGCGGCCATCAAAACCGGCGCGCGGCGGTCGCGGCTGTGCAGCGTCCACCACAGCCCGGCGAAAACCAGCGGCACCCAGGCCAGGCTGAGGCCAAGCTGAAAATGCCCGGTGAAAAACTTGGCCGCCAGGCCGCCGCTCATCATATACAGCGCGCCGGCGGTCACGCGCCCAACCGCGCCGGCGCCGACCGACCGCGCCAGCGCCCACATATTCCACCCGGCCAGCAGCAGCGCCAGCGCGGTCGCCAGTTTGCTGCCCTGCACGCCGCCCAGCAGCAGCACCGGCAGGCTGTAAAACGGGTTGAACAGGTAGCTGAAGGGGTTGTTGATGACCGGTTTGCCGCCGCTGAGGTAAGGATTCCAGGTCGGAATCTGGCCGTAACGTTCCAGGCCGATGAACACCGGCAGCAGCGTGCCGGCCAGCCGTTCGTGTTCGACGCCTGGCTGCCGTTTGTCGGGATTCAGCCAGGCATCCACCAGCGGCGAGGAATCCAGGCCGCGCGGTTCGGGGGTGTAGGGGGGCGGCACGACTAGGCTGAGGTACAGCGCCCACAGCAGCAAAATGGCCGCCAGCTCGAAGGGCGCGTTCGGCAAACGCCGCCGGAGGAGGGCAAAAAGCGCGTTTTTTAACACCGGCAATTCGGCTTTTCCTTGAGGCGTTCATCCCGATCAACTCTCTATTATAGGTGGATTCAGGCTGTCGCGCGCCATGTGGGTTATGTCGGTTTTTTGTGGGAAAATCGTTACAATATCATACTATTTTCTAACCCAAGCGCCTGTGAATCTGGTTGTCAAAGCCCACCGGCTCATGCTAAAGTACATCTGTGCTATGAAGCGCCGATTGTTACAGCTTCTAACTTCCTCGCACCCCCATAGTTTGTTGTGGGGGTTTCGTATCTATTTGTTGTTTGACGCCGCCTGTTAAGAGCGTTTTTTATAGAAAGGTGCGTGCCGATGGTGCAGTCCAAAACCACTTCGCCGAAGAATGTTTTGCACGAACTGGGATATAAAATCTTTCTGGATCGTTACGCCCAGAAGGATATGACGCGCGCGACGCTGGCGGTAGGGGATACGGTGATCGTGGTGGTGGACGCCAAAACCGGCCAGCGCGAAATCGGTAAGGTGACGGCGCTTGACCTGCCGAAAGTGCAGGTTCAACTGCTGGACGGCGAGACAGTCGAGCGCGACGTGGAACACGTGGACAAACCGCTGGAAACCGACCCCGGCCAGATGATGGATCGTGTGGCCGCCGGCATTGCCTCGGTGGAATCCACGCCAGAACTGCAAAAGCTGTGGACGGAGCGTTTCCGCTGGCTGCTGGAGGACTGGAAGTTCGTGCCTGCCGGGCGTATCCTGGCCGCCGCCGGAACCGACCAGGAACTCACCTATTATAACTGTATGCCGCCTGACCAGGAGTTATTGACAGCGGACGGTTATAAACCCATCGGCGATGTGAAGGTCGGCGATCTGGTGGTCACGCACCGCAGCCGCCTGCGTCCCGTGCTGCACAAATTCGAGCGCGAAACCGACGAGCCGCTGTACATCATTCGCCCCAAAAAGATTGGCTTTGATGATCTTCGTGTGACCGGCGATCATAAGATTTATATCATTCGCTCGGAATGGGTCAATAAACATAAGTCGCGGGACGGCCTGCGGCTGAAGCAGGAGCCGGACTGGATTCCGGCGAAGGACATCAGGCCGGGGGATTACGTCGCCGTCGGCTTCAGCGAAGCCTCCGTGTTTGAGCCTGTTTATGCCTCACCCCGCCGCGAAGTGTATCCGGCAGCTTTCGCCCCGTCGGCCCACCCGGCGCAGTTGTCCGGCGCGGCTGTTCCTGTAATCGAGGAAAGCCCGGACGAACTCGTTGAGTATGACGGCCTGCAATGGTCGCCGGTGGACGAAATCGCCGTTGAGGATTATTCCGGCGTGGTGATGGACATCGAAGTGGCCGAAGATCATTCGTTCATTTCGGCAGGTGTGGTGGTTTCAAACTGCTACGTGATTCCATCCCCCCGTGATTCGCGCGGCGGCATCATCGAAACGCTGCGCCAGATGACCGAAATCATGTCGCGCGGCGGCGGTGTCGGCATCAACGTGTCCAGCCTGCGCCCGCGTCACGCTTATGTGAAGGGCGTCAACGGGCGCTCCAGCGGCGCGGTGTCGTGGGGCGGCCTGTACAGCTTCGTCACCGGCCTCATCGAGCAAGGCGGCTGTTTTGGCCCGCAGGAACGAATTGCCACCCACCTCGGCCTGATCCCCGCGCGCGAACTGGCCGACCGCATAGAAGCCGGGGAGACGCTGTTCGCGCACACGCACCGGGGGCTGCGGCGTATCACCGCCCGTTTCCGCAACGGCGTCAAACCGCTGTACGAACTGAAAACGGCGCGCGGTTACACGGTGCGAATCACCGAAGATCATAAGGTTGCCGTTTTGATGGACGGCCAGATCACCACCATGCCCCTCAAATATCTACAGCCGGGGGACGAAATCCTGCTGCTGCTGGGCGAAGGGATGCAGGGCGATTACGTCCGGCTGTCACCGGTGCAGTACGAACGCTCCGTTTTTAGTACGACGCTCAACGAAAACGTGCGCCTGCCGGAAACCCTGGACGAAGACCTGGCCTATCTGGTCGGCTATATGCACGGCGACGGTTACGTACACAGCGGCAAAAAGGTGAACTGGCACGCGCCTAAAGCGATCAAAATGGCAACGGCGGACGCCTATCCCGAAATCCGCCGGCGCATCATCGAAACCACGCAGCGCGTTTTCGGCATTACGCCGACCGTAGACGACCGGGAAGAAGCGTCGGCAAATGTCTCGCTCTACTCGCGGTTGGTGGTGGAATGGCTGGCGCAGAATGATTTACTGAAAGCCAAAGCCGATTTGATTCGCGTACCGGAAGCGATCTTCCGTTCGCCATCGCCGGTGCAGGCGGCCTTCATCGCCGGCTACTTCGACGCCGACGGCTGCAATCGCGGGCGCAAGGGCGGCTACAGCATGGACAGCATCAGCCGCGCCATGCTGGAAGACGTGCAGCAGCTTCTCGCTCTCAACGGCATTGTCTCCCGCATCATCGCCACCGACCGTTCCGCGCAGGGCTGGCGCACCATTTATCGCTTGACGGTCACGGGCAGCGAATTTAAAAAACGGTTCGCGGCCTTTGTGCCGGGCGAAAAAGTCTCCGCCGAAAACAACGGCACGCGCGAGATGTACAACACCTACCCGGCAGGCGTATGGAGCGCCCTGAATGCGCGCGCCAAGTATCGCCAGCGCATTTACGACGGCGTTTCGGAACGCATCTCCTACGGGCAGATGACGCACATCCGGCAGCGGTTGGGGGCTGATGGGCAGTCGGCGACGGTTGAACAGGTGGATGATCTGCTGCGGACTCTGCCGGATACGATTGTTTCGATTACCCCGGTGGGCGAGTCCGACACTTACGATTTTGAAGTTGAGGATGTGCATCTGTTAAGCGGGAACGGCGTTTATACGTCCAACAGCCGGCGCGGCGCGTTGATGCTCATCCTCGATGACTGGCACCCGGACGTGTTCGACTTCATCAACAGCAAGCGCAAGGCCGGGCAGATCACCAACGCCAATATTAGCGTCGGCGTGTCCGATAAGCTGATGGAAGCGGTCAAAGCCGATGGCGACTGGACGCTGATGTTCCCCGACACCAGCGAACCCGGCTATGACGAAGAATGGGACGGCAGCCTGGAAAAGTGGATGGCCGCCGGACATAAGGTGATTCACTACCGCACGGTGAAGGCGCGCGCCGTCTGGGACGCGATCATCGAAAGCGCCTGGGCCAGCGCCGAGCCGGGGGTATGGTTCCGTGAGCGATCCAACAAGCTCTCGAATAGCTATTACTTCAACCCATTAATTGCAACTAATCCATGCGGAGAACAAAGTCTTGGTGGATGGTCTGTCTGTAACCTCGGCGCTATTAATCTGGCAAGATTCTATGACGAGGAAAAGCACGACGTAAAGTGGGACGAACTGGAACAGACGGCGCGTTTTGCCACCCGCTTCCTGGATAACGTCATTGACAACACCCCCTACTTCTTTGAATCCAACCGCCAGCAGCAGATGAGCGAACGGCGCGTGGGGCTAAACAATATGGGGCTGGCCGAACTGCTGATCCGCCTCGGCATCCGCTATGGCAGCGACGAGTCGGTGCAGTTCATTGACAAGCTGTACGGCTTCCTGGCGCGGGTGGTGTACGAGACATCAACCGAACTGGCGCAGGAAAAGGGCGCCTTTCCGAAATTCGACGCCAAAAAATTCCTCCAGAGCGGGTTCATGAAGTCCATGCCCAGGGACATCCGCGACAAAGTTAAAAAGCGTGGAATAAGAAATGTGACACTATTAACGCAAGCACCAACAGGATGTGTCGCCCCGGATACGCTGGTCAGCACGGCGGCGGGGCTGCGGCCTATTGTTGAGTTGGGTGATGCCGACGGAGAGCAGTGGCAGATAATCACTCAGGATGTGCATACGGACGAAGGCTTACGGAAAACAACGCACTTCTATATCAACGGATACGCTCCGGTTAAGACGATGACTACCCGACGCGGCTTCAGTCTGACGGCCACGCACAATCATCGTATTCGTATCATTGACGCAGACGGCAACTATGTCTGGCGTCGGATGGATGAACTGGCTGTGGGCGACCGGGTGGTGCTGAAGAAAAACACGCTTGGCGATGGTGAAACCGTCCGGTTGGCGAGTGTTGAACAGGGTAATCGCGCTTTGAGCGACCTGCCCCCTGTTCTGACGCCCGAACTGGCGGAACTCCTGGGTCTTTACATGGGCGATGGGTACACCAAACGGCGCGGCGGCCTGCACATTGTTGTGTGCAAGCGCGACCCTGACCTGCTGACACATGTTCAATCGCTGATGAAAAAAGTCTGGGGAAAAGACCGGCAGGTTCCCATCGAAGACCGGCAGGGATGCTGGGTCGCAAACCTGACAGGCTATTACATCCCGCGCTTCTTTGAAGCTAACGGGTTTTCCAAGCCACAGGGTAATCATGGCGAGGGCGCGGAAGGCGCATTTATTCCATCCAAGATTTTGCAGGCCGGTAAGACCTGCGTGGCGGCTTTTCTGCGCGGGCTGTTTGAGGCCGATGGCGGCGTTCATCGCGGCACTATCAGCCTCGTTTCCACTTCAAAGCGCCTGCTCAATCAAGTACAGGTGGCTCTGCTTGGATTGGGTATCGTAGCGACTATCCGCGAAATTCCCCGTTCGACCGGCAGCCTGGGGCAGCGTGCCAAGTATGAACTGCGGATTCTCAACCGCCGCGAAGGTGAGAAGTTTGTCCGTGAAGTCGGTTTTATCAGCCAGCGAAAGCGCGATCTGGCGGCGAACCTGGGCAACATCGCTGACCGGGGCGATAGCATCGCCGTTCCTGCACTCTGCGAGGAGTTCTACGCGAAGTCTAAGAGGCTGAAAAACGAAGTGCGCCAGCAGATTATCGGCCTGGTGAGCAACGGGGCGCTGTCACAGCAGTTCGTTAAACAGACGATGACGGCTTATCCCACGCTTCAGGAAACACGCCTGGGACAACTGGTGGCGAAGGACATCTTCATAGACGATGTAGCGGCTGTTGAAGATGGCGCGTGTCTCACCTATGATCTGTCGGTGCCGGATAACCAGACTTACATCGCCAACGGTTTTGTTTCCCACAATACAACCGGCACGATGGTGAACACGTCCACCGGCATCGAACCGTTTTTCTCGTGGGTGTACTACCGCAAAAGCCGCCTGGGGCTGCACGAGGAACAGGTGCCGCTGGTCAAAGAATGGTTCGAGGCGCACCCGGACGAAACCGACCTGCCGGATTATTTTGTCACGGCGATGGATTTAACGCCGGAAGAACACGTCAAGGTGCAGGGCGCTATTCAAAGATGGGTTGACTCAAGTATAAGTAAGACCGCTAACCTGCCTAATAACTACACCATCGAACAGACACGCGCGCTGTACGAGTATATGTACGAACTGGGCTGCAAAGGCGGAACGGTCTACCGGGACGGCAGCCGCGACGAACAGGTGTTGATGCTCAAGGAGGAAACTACTAAACAGGGTGACAAAAAAGCCGACGAAGCTCGCCCGGTGGAGCAGGTCGCCACGCCGCACCGTGTTTACCCCCGTCCACGCCAGCTTGCCGGCGTCACCGTCAGCCGCAAGACGCCTTTCGGCACGGCATTTATCACCATGAACAGCGACGAACACGGCAACCCGTTTGAGGTGTTCATCACCGTCGGCAAAGCGGGCAGCGACCTGCAAGCCGACGCCGAAGGATTGGGGCGCATGATTTCGCTGCAACTGCGGACGACCGCGCCGCAGAACCGGAAGGAAATGCTCAAACTGGTGATAGACCAGCTTCAGGGCATCGGCGGCTCGCGGTCGGTGGGCATGGGGCCGTCGCGCGTCATGTCGCTGCCGGACGCGGTGGCCGGCGCACTGATGGAACACTACTTCCCGCAGCCCCCGGCGCAGCAGTTAAATCTGCCGCTCATCAACGGCAGCCCGGCTGTTGGCGAACCCAAGCCGGAACCTGACCCGCACAGCAACGGCGTCCCGGCGCACGGCATTATTTCCGGGGCGGACATCTGCCCGGACTGCGGCCTGGCGACGCTGGTGCGCGCCGAAGGCTGCGAAAAGTGTCTGAGCTGCGGTTACAGCCGGTGCTGATCGCCGGCTGAAAAATTCAGGGGGACGCGCCGCCGCGCGTCCCCTCCCTGCTGCCTACCCAATCTCCCCTGCCGCCGCTATAATAAAATCTCTATAAACAAACCAGGCGTCTGTATGGCAAAGGATTTTCCCGTTATGATGTGGGATGACGACTTTATGCCCGATGTATCCGGCTTCTGGCAGGAACCGGACTTCTTGCTCGCCGATCTGGTATCCGCGTTCGTCAATCGTGGTGGGATGCAGTTGGGCATCACGGTTTTTATGAAGGGCATGGTCATCACCGGGACGCTGGTCAGCGAACGCGAATATCTTTCAGCTATGAGCAAGATGTTCGCCAAACAGGCGCGTAAGTCTCTACTGCACCCGACGGCGGAGGAGCTAAAGGCTACCGAGGAATTGTTCGATTTCACCGGCCTGACCGAAGATGAGCGCGCCGACCGTGAAAACGATGAGGACGACGATGACGATCTTGACGAGGGCGAAGTTCACGTCCCCACTATCCGGCATATGCACCTCAAAGACCCGGTAATTTTACAGCCGCAGTCTTCCATCAGCTTCAGCCAGAGCCAGCTTCCCATTATGCGAATCCGCCTGACAGCAGTGGATGGGTGGATGATGGGCAAGGTCACGCTGGACGACTCGATGGACGATTTTTCGCTGCCACCGAGTGAAGTGCGGCATTAACTGTGTATTCTACAGGTTAATTCCAGGTGCAGCGGTTAATCCCGGCTTTCCCATCCGGCATCT
This sequence comes from Chloroflexota bacterium, assembly GCA_014338005.1. Taxonomy (GTDB): domain Bacteria; phylum Chloroflexota; class Anaerolineae; order Aggregatilineales; family Phototrophicaceae; genus CFX2. The sequence goes on from QUBZ01000056.1 coordinate 16,820, forward strand.
TTAAACGATTTTTCCGGCGCGTTCGGGCAGGGCTGTCGTTCCGTCGGCTGCTGCGCTGGATGCTGCTGGCGCTGGTTGGGTGGACTGTTCTGACGCTGCTGCTGGCGCTGACCATTCACGTTTATGGTCGGGTGGAGCGCGACCCTGAGCCTGCCGATGTGATTATCGTGCTGGGCGCGGGGGTGCGCGCCGATGGCCGCGCCGGGCCGGCGCTGACCCGCCGCTCGACCCATGCCGCCGATTTGTGGAAAGAGGGTTTTGCGCCGTTTATCATCTGCTCCGGCGGCACGCCCGGACATACCCGGCGCAGCGAGGCCGATGCCTGCGTCGAAATCCTGCGCGGGCTGGGCGTTCCGGCAGAGGCGATTTTTTTGGAGGACGCCAGCCGCAGCACCGAAGAAAACGCCATTCAGTCGCACAAAATCATGGCGGCCAACGACTGGCAGACGGCCATCCTGGTCAGTGATGGTTTCCATATGCTGCGGGCGGAGTGGATTTTCCGGCTGCGCGGGGTGGATGTTTCGCTCAGTCCAGTGATAGACAGCCGTCCCGGCGCGACAGAATATACGCTGCAAATCGGCAGGGAAGTCGTCGCCCTGCACTGGCAGGCGTTTAAGGAAATCTTCAACCTGCCGATCACGTATGTAAAAAGCATTTAGCTGTCGTAGGCCAAACGCCGGGTGATCGGCACGGCCTGATTCTCACGCGAAATTCCCCCTTGCGATATAATAAAAACAGCCAGTTCTCCACAAATAATGAGAGGGGCTTGTTTATGCGTCGTTCCTTTTTGATCTTTTTTGTATTACTGATGTTGTTAAGCCTATCCAGCCTGGCGGCCCAGGAGCAGCCGGGCGAACCGGGTTTGCAGCTGGTGGACTCCGAGCCGTTCGCCGGACAGGAACTCGGCTTGCAGTCGAGCATCACGCTGTATTTTGACCGCCCGCTGGCCTGCGAAACGGCGGAAAACGCCGTCACGCTGTCGCCCGCCGTGCCGGGCCGCGTGACCTGTGACGCTCTCGCTGCGGCGGTCTTTTTTGCGCCGGCCCAGCCGTTCGAGCGGGCCGCCGCTTATACGCTTACAGTGGGCGAAACCTTACGCGGGCGCGACGGGACGCGCCTGGCCGAGCCGGCTGTGCTGGAATTTAACACGGTTGGTTATCTGGCCGTCTCCGACGTGCTGCCCGCTGCCGACAGCGGCGGCATCGAAACCGACGCGGCCATCACCATCATTTTCAACCGCCCGGTCGTGCCGGTGGTAATTGCCGAGGAGATGGCCGACCTGCCCGACCCGCTCACCTTCAGCCCGGCAGTGACCGGCAAGGGCGAATGGCTGAACACTTCGATTTATATTTTCCGTCCCGACCCGGCGCTGGCCGGCGGCACGGAATACACGGTCGCGGTAAAGAATGATCTGGCCGCGCTGGACGGCGCGGTGCTGGCCGAACCTTACACCTGGTCATTTACGACGGTTGACCCGGCCATCGCCGAGGTTGTGCCTTCGGATCGCAGCAGCGACGTGCGCCCTGACCGCCCGCTCCAGGTGCGTTTTAACCAGCCGATGAACCGCGCCAGCGTGGAAGCCAACTTCTACCTGCGCGCTCAGGGGCAGGTGGGCAGCGCCGTAACCGGGAGGTTTGAATGGGCGGACGATGGCAAAGGCTTCATGTTCCGGCCTGCCGAACGCTTGCAGCTGGATACGCTGTACGAGGCCGGTTTTAACGACGGCGTGCAGGGCGAAACCGGCGGCGCGCTGGCCGGTTTTACGAGCTGGCAGTTCGCCACCGTGCCGTTCCCGGCCATCGTCGGCACCGACCCCTCCGACGGGCAGACCGGCGTATACCCCTGGGGCAGCTTCACGATCTATTTCGCTTCCCCGATGGATACCGATACGCTGAAGGATAAAATCACCATCGAGCCGGAACCCTGGCGCGCGCCTGATTTTTACTACAGCAGTTGGGACGACAGCTACAACGTCAACTTCCCGGTAGAACCCAGCACCGATTACACCATCACCATCGCGCCCGGCATGGCTGACCAGTACGGCAATGTCATCAGCACCGAGCGCGTGGTGCGGTTTACCACCGCGCCGTATGAGCCGGCGGTGCAGTTGAACGTGCCGGGGGAAGTTGGCTTCTACAATGCCGGCAATGACCAGACGCGGCTGTTCCTCAAACACCTCAATGTCACGCAGCTGAACCTGCGGCTGTATGAAGTGCCGCTGATCGAGTTTGTCCGGGCGGCGGCACGCAGCGCCTACAGCCCCGCCAGCGACTACGTAGCCTCTCCAGATGATCTGCTGCGTAACTGGCAGCTTGCCGTGCCATCGCCGGAGAATATCTATCGCTACGAACTGCTGAACCTGAACGCTCAGGACTCGACAGACTGCCCCGGCGCGCCCAAGAGCCGGCTGAAGGTCGGCGATGTGGCGATTGTCATCACCGAGCCGGACCCGGTGCGCGCCCGCCAGTCGCCGCCGGATGGCGCGGTGGTGGCGCAGTTGTACCGCGATTACCAGCTTCCGGTAGTCGGCGGGCCGGTGTGCGCTAACGGCATCGTCTGGTGGGAAGTGCGCCTGCGCGACGAAAGCGCCGCCTGGGTGGCCGAAGGGGCAGGCGAGGAATACTTCCTGGACGTGCGAATCGCCGCCGACTCGTCGCCGGTCACGGTTATGAGCGGCTCGGAATCCGGCGCGTTGCCGCCGGGCGTGTACCTGCTGGAAGTTTCGTCGCCGCAGGCCAACAATGGCCGGGTGCAGTCGCACTTTATGATCGTCGGCACGGCCAACCTGACGCTGAAATATTCGGTGGATAACGTCCTGGTGTGGGCGACCGACGTGCAGACCGGCGAACCAATCGCCGGCGCACCCGTGACGCTTTATAAAGCCAACGGCACACCGATCGGCAGCGGCACAACCGGCAGTGACGGCCTGGCGCGTATCAGCATTCCGCGCGTGCCGAACCTGTACGAGACGGTGGTGGCCGTCCTGCAAACCGATACACAGTTGGGCATCGGTCACAGCGATTGGTCGAACGGCATCGAGGGCTGGCAGTTCGGGCAGAACACGGATTATTATCCGCAGCAGTACCGCACCTATCTGTATACGGATAGGCCGCTTTACCGCCCTGACCAGCCGGTTTACTTCCGGGGTGTGGTGCGGTTTAAGGATGATGTCACCTATACGCCGCCGGAATTTTCAACCGTCCCGGTCAAAATTTTCGACTCCAACGGCGAAATCATCTACGACAAAACGCTGAGTCTGACGCCGTTTGGCACGTTCAGCGACCAGTTCGACATCGCCGATAACGCGCCGCTGGGTTATTACCGCATCGAAGCCGAGATGCCCAGGCCGGAAGGCGAAGATTTTTACTACGGCAGCAGCGCCTCAATCTCATTTGGCGTGGCGGAGTTTCGCCTGCCGGAGTTCCAGGTGAACGTGACGCCCGCCGCCGGCGAGGTGGTGCAGGGCGATATCATTCAGGTCACGGTGGACAGCCGCTATTTCTTCGGCGGCATGGTTTCCAACGCCAACGTGGATTATTCGGTGATGGCCGAACCGTATTACTTCCAGTACGACGGCCCCGGTTATTACAGCTTCACCGATTTTGACTACGACAGCGGGCCGAGCGAGTTTTACGGCTTCTACGGCGGCCAGGTCGCCAGCGGGAGCGGCACGACCGACGCCGAGGGCAAACTGGTGGTCGAAATCCCCGCCGAACTAAAGGACAGCACGCAGAGCCAGCGGTTCACCATCGAGGCGGTCGTCAGCGACGAGAGCCAGCAGGTGGTGGCCGGGCGAGCAGAAGTGATCGTCCACAAAGGGCTGATCTACGTGGGCGTGCGGCCAGAGGAATACGTCAGCACCGCCGGCGAGGAGACGGCCATCAACATCCTGGCGGTGGACTGGGACAGCCAGGGAATCGCCAACCAGGACGTGCAGGTGGAAGTGGTCGAGCGCCGTTGGTCGAGCGTGCAGGAGGAGGACGAAAACGGGCGCACCACCTGGACGTGGGAAGTTGAAGAAATCCCCGTCACCAGCGGCAGCGTCACCACCGACGCGCAGGGCAAGGCGGATTTCGCTTTCACCCCGCCCAGCGGCGGCATCTTCAAAGCAACCGTCACCAGCCGCGATCAGCGCGGTAACGAGGTGGTCGCCGCTACCACTATGTGGGTGAGCAGCCAGGAGTTCGTTTCCTGGCGGCAGCAGAACAGCAACCGCATTGACCTGATCGCCGACCAGGACGACTACAGCGTGGGCGACACGGCGCAAATCCTCATCACGTCACCCTTCCAGGGCAGCGCCGAGGCGCTGGTGACGGTCGAACGCGGCGACGTACTGGCCGCCGAACGTATCACACTGACCAGCAACTCGTACATTTATGAACTGCCGATCACGGCGGACTTTGCGCCGAACGCTTTTGTGAGCGTGTTCCTGGTCAAAGGCGTGGATGAAAACAACCCGGTGGCGGCCTTCCGTATGGGCATGGTGCAGCTTGGCGTGGATAATGCTCAGAAAGAGCTGAACATCGAAATCACCCCCGACCGCGAGCAGGCCGGCCCGCGCGAAACCGTCACCTACAGCGTGCGCGTCACCGATTACCGGGGTAATCCGGTGCAGGCGGAAGTCGGGGTTGGCTTAACCGACCTGGCCTCGCTTTCGATAGCCGACCCCAACAGCGAGCCGATACTGGGTTACTACTACGGGCGGCAAAGCCTGGGCGTCCGCACGACCACCGCGCTGACCATCAACGTTGACCAGCTCACCCAGACGGTGCTGGACACTATCAAGGGCGGCGGCGGCGGCGGCGGCGAAGGCGGCATCTTCGACATCCGGCAGGATTTCGTGGATACGGCTTACTGGAACGCCGCGCTTGTCACCGACGCCAACGGCGAGGCGTCCTTCAGCGTCACGCTGCCGGATAACCTGACCACCTGGCGGCTGGATGCGCGCGCCGTCACCGCCGGGGCGGACGGCCTGACGCTGGTCGGCGAAAAGACCTTCGACCTGCTCAGCACCAAACCGCTGCTCATTCGCCCTGTGACGCCGCGTTTCCTGGTGGTGGATGATGCCGTCACGCTGGCGGCCATCGTCAATAACAACACCGGCCAGGATATGGTGGTGGAAGTGTTCATCGAAGGCGAAGGCGTGGCCTTCCAGGGCGCGGCTTCGCAAACCTTCACCATCCCGTCCGGCGGGCGGCAGCGCGTGAACTGGCCGGTGACGGTGCTGGACGTGCCGAGCGTCAACCTGACGTTTTTCGCCAATGGCAATAACGGCGCTTTCACCGATGCCAGCAAACCGCCGCTGGGTCGCGGCGACGACCGCCTGCTGCCGGTCTACAAGTACGAAGCGCCGGAGACGGTGGGGACGGCGGGCGTGCTGCGCGAGGCCGGTTCGCGGCTGGAGTCCATCAGCCTGCCGCGCCGTTTTGACGTAACCCAGGGCGAACTGACGGTCAAACTCGATCATTCGCTGGCGGCTACGACGCTTGACAGCCTGGAATACCTGCGTAACTTCCCGTACCAGTGTATCGAACAAACCGTGAGCAGGTTCCTGCCGAACATCATGACCTACCGCGCGCTCAACCAGTTGGGGGTGGCGAACCCGACGCTGAAGGCTCAGCTGGACGCCGGCGTGAACTTCGCCTTGCAGCGGCTGTACGCACAGCAGAAGGTAGACGGCGGCTGGGGCTGGTATGTGCAGGAACCCAGCAACCCACTGACGACGGCCTACGCGCTGATCGGCCTGGTGGAAGCCAAAAACGAAGGTTTCGCCGTCAGCGATGAGATCATCAGCCGGGCGCAGAACTACCTGCGGACGACTTTCGTCGTACCCGGCCCCAGTACGGAAACCTGGCGTTTGAACCGGCAGGCCTTCGTGCTGTACGCGCTGGCGCGTTCCGGCGCACCGGATGTGGCGCGGGCGGCCAACCTGTTCGACGAGCGGGCGCGGCTGCATATCTACGCCAAAGCCTTCCTGGCGCTGACGTTTTACTTCGCCAACCCGGACGATACCAGCCGCACCGATACGCTGGTTTCAGACCTGGTGAACGCCGCCGCCCTCAGCGCGACCGGGGCGCACTGGGAGGAAGCCGCGCGCGATTACTGGAACTGGAACACCGACACGCGCACGACAGCCATCGTGCTGGATGCGCTGGTTAAACTGCGCCCGCAGAACGACCTGCTGCCCAACGCCGTTCGCTACCTGATGGTACAGCGGCAGGCCGACCACTGGGAAACCACCCAGGAAACGGCCTGGGCGGTGATGGCGCTGACCGACTGGATGGTGACGACCGGCGAACTCCAGCCGGACTACCAGTATTCGCTGTCGCTGAACGGCGACAAACTGGCCGAAGGCGCGGCCACGCCGGATACAGTGCGCGATTCGCAAAAGCTGGTGGTGCAGGTGGCCGATCTGCTGGCCGATGAAGCGAACGAACTGGTGTTCGGGCGCACCGGCGGCTCCGGCGTGCTGTATTATACGGCGCATCTGCGCGCCTTCCTGCCCGTGCCGGAAATCGAGCCGCTGAACCGGGGGCTGATCGTCGAGCGGCGTTATGTGAGGCCGGGCGATGAAACCAAGACGCCCATCACCGAAGCGCGCGTGGGCGAACTCGTCCAGGTGCGGCTGACCATCATCGCGCCCAACAGCCTGCACTATGTCGTCATCGAAGACCCGATCCCCGCCGGTACGGAGGGCGTTAACCCAGGGCTGGCGACCGAACAGCAGATCGGCACACGTCCCGGCCTGGATGTGAACAACCCGTTAAGCCGGGGTTGGGGCTGGTGGTGGTTCAGCAGCATCGAGTTCCGCGACGAAAAAGTGGTGCTGTCCGCCGGCTATCTGCCGGCAGGCACGTATGAATACGTGTACACCATCCGCACCGGGCTGCCGGGGACGTTCAACGTCATCCCGCCGGTGGGTTACGAGTTTTACTTCCCCGAAGTCTACGGGCGCGGCGCGGGCAGCACCTTCACCGTGCTGCCGGAGGAATAGGGGAAAAGCGTAACACAAAGACGCAGAGGCGCGGAGATACAGAGAAGTAGGGGCAGCCACGCCGGGCCGCCCCCCACAACCCAATCACCGAATCTTGAGGGGAATGCTCCATGCCCGACTCCCTTCAGCCCGTCCGAGAGGCCATCAAAGCGGGCGATAAACGCCGCGCGCGGGAACTGCTGCGCCCGCTGCTGGTGGATAACCCCACCGCCGATATGTGGTTTCTGGCGGCGCAGGCCAGCCCCACCCGCGAACAGGCGATGGGCTGCCTGAAGCGCGCGCTGGCGCTCGACCCGGCACACGAGCGCGCCGGACGCGCGCTGTCCCGGCTGGCGGCCTCCGCCCCGGCGGACGATACGCCGCCGCCGCTGGTTGCCCCGGTGGATAATGCCCCGCTCGCTGCTTCCGAAGCGGCTCTGCCGCCCCTCAAAAAGGTCCGTTCGCAGCGCAAACGAAGTCCCTGGACGCTGGTCGGCCTGGCGGGGTCGCTACTGCTCAGCCTGTCGCTGACCTATGCGGTGCTGACGGCGCTCGGTTCGCCGATTGCCGCGCAGGTGCGCGCCATCCTGGGCGGCGAAGCGCCGCAGGCCGGCGATGGGACGCCGGTTTTCGGCCAGCCTCGTCAGCCGGCCTCCGGTGCGCCGGTTATCGGCCAGCCGTCCGGTGGCGGGGGCGGCGACACCGGCGCATCCCCGTCTGGCAGCTTCGTGGTGCGCCCGAACAAAAGCGTCGAACTCAAACGCCAGCAGCCGGTCAGCGACGTGCTGGACGCCGGATTCGCCCACGAATACACTTTCGAGGCGGCACGCGGCGAAGAAATCGCCGTCGGCGTGCAGTTCCTCTCCCCAACGGCCCAAAAGGTGGGCGCGAACGTGGCGATCATCGGCCCGGACGGTTATAACGCCGAAAGCCGCTGCCAGCGCGACCAGATTCTCACCGACGGCTCAAGCGTGGCGTTCATCTGCACAGTGCATCAGGGCGGGGTCTGGAAGCTGCAATTGTTTGGCCGCGACGGCGAAAGCACCGGCGTGTACGTCGTCACCTACGAACGTATGTGAGACAAACAGCCCTCAGGTGTGTATCAATTTATCCAGAAATAGCCCTCATCTTTGGGGGGTAACGGCTGCCGGCGAATCGTGCTTAGATTAAAGCAGGCGTTTATTTTGCCGCTGTATTTATCCGTTTATCTGTCTCGGAGTTATCGGTCATGGAACGACGCACCTTTGCGATCTGGGCGGTCGGAATCGGCCTGGTACTGGGCATACTGGGGAATGTCTTTTTTTACGGGCGGGTGATCGGGTTATCCTTCCCACTGTTCACGGTCTTGAGCGTGATCGCGGTGCTGGCCGCGCGCCCGGCCAAACAGCCCTTAAGCCGGCGCAACCTGTGGCCGCTGATCCCGCTGCTGTTTTTTGCGGCGATGGTGGCCGTGCGCGCCGACGGCCTGATTAACCTGCTGAATATCCTGGCGGTGCTGTCGCTAGGTGGGTTGACGCTGTTTTACCTGCCGCTGGCGCGCGCCCTGGACGAAGACTCGCTGCTGGAACAGGTGGGCCATACCCTGGAAGCCGGCTTGGAACTGCCGCCCCATGCCGGGCGAGAGGCGCGTTTTGCCTGGGATTGGCTGCGGGAGCGGCGCAGCCGGCGCGGCGGTGCGGCGGCCTCGGTGCTGCGCGGTCTGATGTTTGCTTCGCCGGTGCTGGTGGTTTTCGTCTTTCTGCTGGGGTCTGCCGATGTGGTTTTTGCCGATTACGTCAACAAAGCCTGGGCCGGGCTGCGCCAGCTTCTCGGCCTGCAAATGATGGGCGATGCCGTGCCGCGCCTGCTGTTCACCCTGTTCGTGGCGGCGCTTGGCACCGGCGCGCTTGGTTACGCCTGGTTCCGGCGGGAACGCCCGGTTCGGCGGCGTTATATCGCGGTGGGCAGCGCCGTCAGCGAGATGCCGCCGGATGAAGAAACCGCCGCCGAGTTGGAAGCCAAAACCAAACCATCGGTCAAGCTGGGCATGATCGAAACCGGAGTCATTCTGGGCAGCGTGGTGGCGCTGTTCGCGGCTTTTGTTTTCATCCAGTTCGCCTATTTCTTCGGCGGGCAGCAGAACATCAGCATCGAGGGGCTGACGTATGCTCAGTACGCCCGGCGCGGCTTTTTTGAGCTGGTGGCCGTTTCGGTGCTGACGCTGGGGCTGGCGCTGTGGCTCGACCGGGTGACGGTGCGGCAGGAACGGCGCGAGCAGTTAATCTTCCGGGGGTTATGTGTGGCGCTGGTCGCGCTGACGACCGTCATGCTGGTATCGGCTTCGCAGCGGATGCTGCTGTACGAGGATGCTTTCGGCTTCACGCAGCTTCGTGTGTATACCCATGTGTTTATGCACTGGTTGGGCGTGCTGTTCATTGTTTTTCTGCTGGCGCTGTTCCGGGTGCGGAAGAATGTCTTTTCGCTGGGATCGCTGCTGGTCATCATCGGTTATCTTGGCACGCTCAACCTGATGAACGTAGACTTGTATATCGCCGACCGCAATATCGCCCGCTACCGCGCCGGGCAGGAGTTAGACATCGCTTTCCTCAATATCCTGTCGGTGGATGCTGCTCCGGCTATTATCCCGCTCTACACTGAAACGACAGATAACCCGGCGGTTCATGACTGGGCGGGGCAGTGGCTGGTTCGCAAGCTCATCGCGCTGGATAACTTGCGCGAAGGGGATGGCGCGACAGTTTTTTCGGCCAACCTCTCGCGCGAGAGTGCCTGGGCGCAGCTGGATGCCGCCCGCGACACCCTGCCGGAATACGACTCGTCATCCTATTGGTGGTATCAGGGTTCGTATTACGGGTACGAGGGCAGCTATGGCGGCGATTACCGCTCCGGCTGGGATCTGGTGCCGACGCCGGCAGGCGGGCGCTGACGGCCTGCCGCCGGCCTTTTGTCAAATGGGCAAAACAGCCAGAAAATCGCGCAAAATCTGTCGCGCCAAGTCATGCCCGGCCTGATTCCAGTGCGAGTCGCCGAAAAAATAGGGATCAATGCCGTTCGCGGCAGCTTGCTGGAAAAACGGCGTGAAATCAAGAAAGGCGATATTTTTCTCCTGGGCAAACCGGGCGATTAAACGGCGCTGCGCGTCAATGTTTTGCGCCAGCAGCGCCGCCGTCTCCTGCGGGGACGGTCGGGGCGAGGCACAAAACCGCCCGTCCTGGGTAAATCCCAACTCACAACATGGGCGCTGATGACTTCAAGCTACCCCTGTATGGAGTCCCAATAGGTGTGCAGTTTGGTGGGTATGTAGGCCAGCGCGAACTGCGCGCCGTTCGCGCGTACATCATCGGCCATAACTGCGATAGCATCGCGCGTGATGGCATAAAACTGGCTCTGCCTGAGGGTTTCGTAGGGTACGGTTAAGACGCTTATTTCTTCCTCAAGAAAAGCCCGTTTTTGTCCCTGCGAGTCAACAATAGGCCAATGGCACTTTTGGGCAAAGAGCCTGTTTTTTAACACTGAAAGTATATTGTAGGTCACAAAAAAGTTGCGGAGCGGCTGGTCGGCATACCACCTTTCATATCCTTTTTGGGCGCTCCCGTTAAAGAAAAATTCCCAGTTACCCGCCATATCGTTGCCTTCGTAATACGCCAGCACGACAACTTTGGGCGACCGGGGCAGCCCGTAGGCTTTGAGAATGAGCGACTGCTCTAGTGTGGCGGTGGCATCCATTCCCAGGCTCAGGGTCGAGTAGTCGTATATCCCATCCCAGAACGGCCTTTCGATGCCTCCTGCATATACGAAGGAATCGCCCATCACCACCAGATCAACCCTGTCGCGCCAGGGCAAAAGATTATGAAAGCCGTACTCGTCGCGGGTGTAGGATAAAACATACACCGCGTCCTGGGCGGCTTCCGGCGGCAGACAGCTTTTAAAAAACAGATCTCCGGTGCTGCCGCCCTGCCAGTCGGTGATTTTTAATCCGGGCATATATTGTCAGAAGCCGTTTGGACTGTCATAATTTGCGTGGTAAATGCGCTCGGCAGACTGCGGCATACGCGCCGTGATGGATGAAGGTAAGGCTTCGTAAGCGATCTGGCATAAGCCTTCCAATAAAACCACGCATAAGGCAGTACAGCCGACACTTGTCATCAGGTTAATCAGAAATCGTCTGGCTCTGGCGTAAGTAAGATGCGTCAATCATAATCAGCAGTATGCTTAAGGTAAACCAGGGCCAGAGCGCGAGGAACAGGAGCGATAACCATCCCCCGGCAGAAAAGTCGGCGACAGAAAACTGCCAGAGCGCCATGATTACGCCGATGGCCCAGATCGCTAACAGCCCCAGACCGACCAGTCGCGGCAGCGGCGGGCTGCCTATGACCATGCTCACCACCCTTCGGGTAAAAACGCCAGAGGGGGTATCAAAATGAGCGATAAACATGACCGCCGTGATGACTGCGCCCAGAATCGTAACGGGCTTGATCCACGCGGGGGCAGCCGGAGCGAGCAGCAGGCCGATAGTACCTACCGCAGCCGTGACTGCCTGTCCTGTCCTCATGATCGCCAGCAGACGTGAGTGTTGTGTGGGAAGTGGTAAAGGCTGCTCTGTTCTGGTGGTTTGATCGAACATCATTTATACACCTCGCAGCGCCCGGACAAATCCTTTTTCCTTTCAAGGGACGAAGTTGGGAGCTGGATGGTGGATGCGAGGAAAGGGCAGAGAAGTGAGATGATTAACTTCGGAGCCTTTAAGATATTATAGTGTAACTTTTACCGCGAAAGGAAGGAATGTATGTCTGAAGATGTGAAGTCCCGCGCACAGGAGCGTTTTGGCCCGCGCGCGCAAAATTATGTTCGCAGCGCCAGCCATGCCAGCGGCGATGATCTGGAACGGTTGGTCGCGCTGGCGCAGCCGGCGGCGGACTGGTTGGCGCTGGATGTGGCAGCCGGCGGCGGGCATACGGCGCTGAAGTTCGCTCCTCATGTGGCGCGGGTGGTCGCATCTGACCTGACACCGCCTATGTTGGAAGCCGCGCGGTCGTTCATCCGTCAGAAGGGCGCGGATAATGTGATTTTTTCCGCCGGGGACGCCGAGATGCTGCCGTTCAAGGCGGAAACTTTTGATCTGGTAACATGCCGGATTGCGCCCCACCACTTCCCGGACTGTTTTCGTTTCGTGCAGGAGTGCGCCCGCGTGCTTAAACCGGGTGGGCGGCTGCTGGTGGAAGATCAGCTTGTGCCGGACGACGAACGCGCCGCTCGCTATCTGGATGCCTTCGAGCGCCTGCGCGATCCCAGCCATCATCGGGTGTATGCGGAATACGAGTGGCGCTGCCTGCTGCTGGATGCCGGTTTCACCGTCGAGCAGGTCGAGCAGTTTATTTACCCGGAGCGCAAACTGCTTCCCTGGGCACAGATGCAGGACTGCCCGCCGGAGGTTATCGAGCGGCTTCAGGTGATGCTGGCCCAGGCGCCGCAGGCTGTCGCCGAGTGGATGAACCCGCGCTGCGCCGGCACGCCGGACGCGACCTTCCAGCATCATTTTATTATCATCATGGGGCGCAAAGGGATGTCTTAATCCGGGCCGGAGCTTTTCGCGGGGCAGTGTTTTGGCCTTGCAAATCGCGCCAAAATGGATATACTTATATCCAGATGGGCAATTAGCTCAATTGGCAGAGCACTCCTTTGACGTGGGAGGGGTTATAGGTTCGAGTCCTATATTGCCCACATTCTAAGCCAGTAGTCGAAGAAAATCCACGAATGCGCAAAACTCGTTGGGTATGAGCCGACGAGTCAACTTCACCCTTACTGACGAACAGCTTGCTGAGA